>JBCCLI010000559.1:0-3500 GCA_039026975.1 Bacteroidota bacterium
CATGTCCTTCATAGACTTATTTTGTCTCCCTGATGTGAAATTGGTATTTTATGTAGTTAGCCAAACAGGAATTGAATCATTCATGAGTACGCGAGATTGGCATAGCAAATTAGTTTGTGAGCGTGTAGAAGCCTGGGCAGAGAGGTTCCCTGGGCGTATTTCTCTAATAGAATGGGAAAACGGGAACCAGATTATGTATAAGCAATTAGCTGACATGATCCATAAATATGCTGTACAATTGCTTCTCAGCGGCTATAAACCTGGAGATCGTATCGCTTTGAGTATGGATATGAGCCCCAGATTCATCGCTATGCTGTTTGCCTGCTGGAAGGTAGGTATGATCGCCGTACCCGTCAAGATGAACCTTGATGAACCAGAGGAAAGCCTGCAGAAACTAGTGTTAGTGGAACCTCGAGCCTGGTTCCTACTGGATCTTCCTGCCCCCCTGCCTGAGTATGAATGTACACGCTTCATGGAGCTTCTTCCTTCTGTTAATTTATTTGTTTCAGACAGTACCTTCGAACAAACACATGCTTATGTGTGCCAGAGCTGGGACCAATGGCTAAATAGTCAGAAAACAAAGAAGTTTTTCTGGAAAAGCAGAAAGTTTGGGAAGCTTACTAAGATTCAGAAAAACCTTCATGCATGGCAGCCTGCCTGGGTATGTTTTAAGTCCATATCAGAGAAAAGAACCCTTCCCATACTGCTATGCCACGAGAATATCATTATCCAGCATACCCTCATGGTAAGGGCTACAGCAGAGAAGGAGCATAGCTGTTCCTGGATAGGAAATGAAATAGAAGATCTATCTACCAATCTTCTTTCATTAATTAGTGTTCTTCTATCTGGAGGGAAGATAGTTCTCAGTAAAAGTAATCACGCAGATAACATCATCCAGGCAGTACATAGATACCAGATTAGTAGGTTAATTCTCCATACAGTAAAATTTGAAGCCATATGGAGAAGTCCTTCCTACCATCCCATAGAATTTAAGAGCCTTACTTATGCTATTTACCTGGATGCTCCCTCTTACTTTGATTTTCAACAAAAGCTGGAAGAGATAGCCCCTGCCTATGGAACTGGCTTTTTTCAGGAAGAAGCAGGGGGATTCGCTACCTTTTATGCCCTTAACCGGCCAGACCGTTACTTAGCAGAAAATGAGCTGGGGGTAGCGTATGAAACCATAGGGAAAGTGAGTATACGGGAACCTATGAACCCAGGAGGTGGAGCCGGTACAGAATTACCTGATGGACAATTAGGGGATATCTGCTGCCACCCTCCACTGGTATTCTCAGGTTACTATCAGCAGCCAGAACTTACTTCTCAGATCCTTTCCAGAGAAGGAATCCTATACACAGGATTTTTAGGCTTTTTTAAACAAATAGAAGGAAGAAGAGTGCTCATTCTGGTAGGGGAGAATAAACTCCCCAGAAACAATGATCTACACTCGTATCCCCAACCCTCTTCCTCCTAACACCACTTTTACTCTCATAAACCAATATGAAGTCCTCTTTAGCTGAGAAAAATTCCCTTATAAAGTTTTGTATCCATCTTAGCCAACCAACTTGGAAATGGAAAAAATGACCTCAGTAAATATTTTTTGCTGGTTAATTCTCCTCCTCATTCTGTAAAAAGCTTATACTTTACTTCACTAATTCTCCATCTTTATACATGAATGTTTCTATCACTTTTCCAGTAGGATCAAAGGTATGACTAGGCCCATCCAGCTTTCCATTTCTGTATGAGGCGTCCTTAATTAAGAGTCCATTTTCATCATATTCTTTCCATATACCAGACGGGAAATCTTTGTCATAGGGGCCTTTTTTCTTAAGGTTGGCATTTGGATAGAAGAATTCCCATTCCCCTATTTTTACCCCATCCGTGTAGCTTCCCTTTTGTTTAGGAGTACCATTAGGATGATACACTACCCATTCTCCGCTGAACTTCTTACTCTTGTAGGCACCTTCTACATAAAGCTCTCCACTAGGATAATAGGTCTTCCACACCCCTACCTTATCCCCCATATCAAACTGTCCTTCTTCATACAGGTTTCCATCCTCATAAAATTCAATATAGGGTCCATCTTTATCTCCTGCTAAGTAATTGCAGTTAATCATGATGTTTCCATTAGAATGGTAGCCAGTAAACTTACCTTCCATGATACCATCTTTATAGAAACACTCCTTTTGTTTAGTTCCGTCCTTAAAGTCCTTGTAGTACCCTATGAATCTTCCTACATAGGTATCTCCTTTTAGGTAGGATCTTTCTTTTATGTGGCCATTATCATAGTATTTCTCCGCAGGACCATCTATTTTTCCATCCACGTAGTATAGTTTCTGAAGAAGCTTACCATCTTCAAAATAGTCTAGTAGCTCACCTTGCAAGACACCACTTTCATAGTAGGAAATCTCTTTAAAATTCCCGTTTTCATAATACATCTTTACCTCACCCTGAATATTATCAAACAGGTAGGTCCCTTCTTGGGCAAGCTGACCGTTTACTTTATGAAAAGTTTTGAAGTCTCCTACCTTGAATCCATTCACAAAGTTTATGGTTTGGCTAAGCATCCCATTATCATGATATATATTCCACAGCCCATCTAAGGCTCCGTCACGGTAATATCCTTCCTGGGAGAGTCTACCATTAGGAAAAAAGAGGGTATACTTTCCATGCCGTATTTTTCCTTCAGGACTGGTTCTTAATTGGATGGATTCTTTTAGATCCTGCTTCTCTTTATCATAGTAGGTTTCTTCACTATCTACAGCTTTGGCAAGCTGTTTTTGATAAAATACGGGCTCCTCATCCAAGTTAGCAGTAGCGGGTGTTTGCGCATAAAGAAAAGAAGAGCTAATTAGTGAGAACATGAAAAGAAAAGCTGTTTTTTTATGTAGCATAAGTACGGTGATTTTAGCCCAGTCTTTAACAACTTCCATTTTGATTAATATTTTGACCTATTAATATTGACAGGCTTAAAAGTAGGATAGGCTGAGGCTTTTTTCAATTCATTCCCTACCCCAAAATAACATATATCCCCTGGCCTTTACAGCCAGGGGATATCTATGATAAATATATGATAATCAGATATTTGATTAATTTATCTCTATTTGCATCTGGGCACCCTCTAGCGGATAGTTTGGCCCGTAATCCAAAATAGCTGCTACTAAGTAAGAACCTTTCTTCAGATCTTCAGGAAGAGCTAACTCTCCCATGGAAGTACCTTCAGGCAATACTTTAAATTCTACTGGCTCTGAACGGCGTTCTGTAGCGTTTTCCAAATCAGAAATTACAAGAAATAGCTTACAGTCAACAATCTTATCTCCAGTGTTTTCTGCTAGTACAGCAAATCTACGAGAACCTTCTCCCTCAGGAGTAATTTCTTTAAACTCAGAAAGCTTAGCTGAGGCATTAGTGTTAGACTTTGGAGACTGTGTAATAAATACAGCAACCGCCTGGTTTACTTCAATACCCATGGCCAGATCCTGATCTACTTGAGGAGCCTC
>JBCCLI010000560.1:0-3482 GCA_039026975.1 Bacteroidota bacterium
CAGATATTAAAAATTCTGTAGAGGTGGCTAAGCGCTGTGGGGCCAAGTGGATGACAGTAGTGCCTGGCCATGTAGACCTTAGGGTAGATATGGGCTACCAAACGGCCCATGTTGTAGAGTCCCTCAAGCAAGCGTCTGCCATTTTAGAACCCCATGACCTGGTTATGGTCCTGGAACCCCTTAACTTTTATAACCACCCCGGCTTATTCCTGACTAAGATTCCTCAGGCATATGAGGTCTGCAAGGCCGTAGACTCTCCTGCCTGTAAAATCCTGGACGACTTATACCACCAGCAAATCCAGGAGGGTAACCTTATCCCTAATATAGACCTTGCCTATGAAGAAATAGCTTATTTCCAGATAGGAGATAATCCAGGGCGTAAGGAACCCACCACTGGAGAAATTAACTACAAGAACGTATTCAAGCATATACACGCTAAAGGGTTCAAAGGAATACTAGGTATGGAACACGGTAATTTTCATAAGGGGAAAGAAGGGGAACAAAAACTCATAGCTGCCTACCATGAGGTAGATAGTTTTTTGTAGGGGAGAATGATTGAATGACTTCATAAGATTAAGTTGAAGCTTAAGCCTAAGGTTAAGATGCCTCTGCCATGTTGATAGATCGTCGGATCACCCAAAAAAGATCCTGTAGAGAAGAAAGAATGTTCGTCTAAGTCTGATAGGTGAGGCCTCAAATAAATAGCATATATCCATATTTATGAGAAAACTAGCCTTTATAACCAGTATTATATTCCTATTAGCTTCCTGTAGTCATTCTGGTGAACCTGAGACAGAAGCTATTGAAGAAGAGATCACCGTTACCCTGCAGGAGTTCATGTCAGAGGATAGCTCTGTCTTACATGCTTTTGATGTGGAGATAGCGGCTTTCAGAGCTATGGATAGAGATAGCATGCCTCCTGAAGGAGCCTGGCTGTTTGTGGGTAGCTCCAGTTTTAGGTTTTGGGAGAATATAGCTGAAAATCTGGCCCCTCACCCCGTCATTAATCGGGGCTTTGGCGGCTCTAATATGGTACAGCTGGTTCACTATATGGATAGTATCGTATTTCCCTATAAGCCATCTCATATCTTCATTTATGAAGGGGATAATGACATAGTAGAAGAGTCTACCAGTCCGGAAGCTGTAAAGAAAGCCGTCCTGTATTTTGTAAATAGGGTGAAGGAGGAGATGCCCGGGGTATCTATACATTTTGTGGCTGTCAAACCTTCTCCTTCCAGAAAACACCTCTTAAGGAAAGCTCAATTGACGAATGCATTACTAGCAGAAGAGGCAGAAAGGATAGCAGACTTTTATTTTATAGATGTAGCTACGGCTATGATGGTTTCTGACGATAGTATCAGGGGGGATATTTTCATTTCAGATAATCTCCACATGAACCAGGAGGGCTATGACATTTGGTCAGAAATCATCCTGACCCATATGAATAGCTTCCAATGATAATCACATAAGGGAGGACGCTAGGTAAGTCAGGAAGAGGCCTTATCTTTGTATGGTGAAGCGCTTATCCACTTTTGGTATGATTTGGATCTTATGGCATGTGTCCGTGCAGGCACAAATAGGATTCATACATGGAGAAGTATGGTTAAAAAATGGGCAAAAAGTAACCGGAGATATAAGGTGGGGAATTCAGGACGCCTATTGGATAGATGTGTTTGAAGGTAGGAAAAAGGAGAATGAAGTGCTTACCCACCTAAGTGCTGATGATATACGCAAACTTAGTAGGCAGGAAGCTAGTCAGGGAATAGAATGGGGCTTCATGAATTTATGGGAGAATAAGTATCCAGAACAGGTTCACTCTTTCAGGTGTAGATATGGAGACATAAAAGAAATCCAGAATCTGGGAGAAAAACTGGCCTTACTCAGCTTCAGAGATGGTACCCAATGGGAGATTGAAGGTACTTCCCGGGAACATGATGTGGGGAAGCGCATAGTCCTATTCAAGGAGTACAACCTGAGAATTAAAATCAGCTGGCAGGAAATAGAGAAAATAAAATTCTCAGCCGTAGACCCCTCAGAAAGAATAACCCGGCCGAATGCCTATCCCCTTTTTGGGGAGCTGCAAACCACCCAAGGCACTTATAGAGGGTACATTATTTGGGATCAGGAAGAGCGGTTAAGTGGGGATAAACTGGATGGGCAAAATGCCTTCGGAAGGGTATCTATCAACTTTGGTGAGATAGCCGCTATCCAGAAGAAAGAAGAGGGAGCAGAAATACAGCTGTTGACAGGCCAGAACATATTTCTCACGAATCACCAGGATGTCAATAAAAAGAATAAAGATATCTCCGTCATTTCTTCCTCCCTGGGCATTATCAGAGTGAAATGGGCAGATTTTCAGCAGTTGCAGCTGGAAGAACGCCCAGATTTCCCTCTGCCCCTCTACCAGGACTTTCCTGAGAACATTCCTTTGACAGGAACCATACGTACCCACAACGGAAATACCTTTTCCGGCCCTATGATCTTTGATTTAGATGAGCAATTTGGGTTTGAAATGATAGAAGGAAAACAGAAAGGCTTACTACATTATGTTTCTCTCGAGGAGGTAGCCATTCTAAAGAGGATAGATCAGGAGGAGACTAATGTACTGCTGAAAAACGGGAAACAGTTGATCCTTACAGATGAGCATGATGTTACAGATAAAAACTGGGGAATTCTGGTTTGGCAGTCAGAAAATAGGCCGGATTACATTCCCTGGAATAAGGTTCACCATATAAAACTGAACTAGGAGATCCTATGAAACGGCAAGCATCCTACATACTGCCTATTATCATCTTTCTGGGCTTATCTGCTCTGGCTTTCCTATTGAGGGGCGTAGGGAATTCCTATCTGATTGCCATTAGCTGGATTTTGTCTTTGATTAGTTTGCTATGGTGGGGGAATTTACTGATAGCCAGGAAGCTGGATGAGCTGTACCCCTGGTCAGAGTTTGTGAGTAAGCGCTTCTTTCTTCAAATAAGTATAAGTACCCTTTACTCTGTAGTTTGTACTAACCTTTCTTACTACGTTTTCAAGACCTTTCTGATTGGGCTTCCGCCAGATCCACATCAGTTTTTACTCCTGAATGTATATGGACTGCTCTTTAGCGTTCCTGTGGCCTGTCTCATTTTTGGGGTGTATTTTTTCATGCAGTGGAAGAAGACCTATGTGTACACAGAAGAGTTGAAAGGAGCCAGCCTCCGCTCAGAGTTTGAGTCCCTGAAAAGCCACCTTGACCCCCATTTTTTATTTAACAGTTTGAATATTCTCTATGCCTTGATAGAAAGGGACCAGCAGGCTGCCTTAACCTATCTGGAGCATTTCACAGATGTCTATCGCTATGTCCTAAGGCATAAGCAAACGTCACTCGTACCCCTGAAGACAGAACTGGGTTTTATAGAGTCTTACGGCTATATGCTAGAGGCCCGGTTTAAAGACCAGCTGAGTGTAGAAATAGAAGTGCCTGGCTCAGCCATGAATAAGCA
>JBCCLI010000561.1:0-3478 GCA_039026975.1 Bacteroidota bacterium
GACAATCCTCCCAGGAGATCTTCTCTACGGGTCTTTGAGTTGAAGGAAATGCTGAAGGATTTTCTCCAATAACAGCTTCCCACAGTGCCTGGGTTACAGGAAAACGGCATAGCTCAAAAGCATCCAGCCTGACCGGATGAACCGGCCTTGCTCTATTAATATCTTCATCCCCTCTCAAATAGGTTCCTCCCGATATAGAGACCATGTGAGATTCAAGGGTCTCTAAGGTGAGTGGGGGTGGATATGTGAGGTAAGGGGACATAAAAATCAACAAATAGGAGATTAGAGGTGATACGCTTTCCCATCTATCCAAACGCGAATGATATCATTATCGCTTTTGTATTTTCTCTTTAGGCTAGTGCTAGCCGTTCTTAGCGCACGTTTAATGCTGGGATTAATTCCCAGGGCTCTATAGAGTCCAGAAGCAAAAATGATCGCAGCTTCATCAGTGATAGCACGATTAGTACCGATTACCGGAATCCCTAATTGCGAAATGACTTTAGCCTGTTCAGCAGAGTAGCAGGCATTTAAGAGGACTAATTGGACTACTCCCTTAAGGTCTAAAAATAATTCCTCTAACTCCCCCTTTTTGAGCTTATCAGGATCATTATTATCAGTAGATAGTATGATCCCTTCCTTAGCACCGTGCCCAGCAAAATGAACAATAGCGGGATCTCCCAACAAAGCTCTTTGGACAAGCTCATAAGTAGCCGCCAAAATAGGTCGTTCCCATTCGAATATATCACGATGGTCGCCTTGAGAATGTTCTTTCATGATTTCTCTATGTTCTACATCAGGATGTATATGGCTGGTTCCCTGAGGATTAGCGGTGATAAACTGAATGCGTAGTTTTTCCTGGACATCTAGTTTTATTTCTGGCAAATCAAAAAATGATCCACTCAGCTTATGCTCATCATTAAATGGATTAGCGAACAACACATCTCTAGTTTTTTCTTGTGCTGTTAACCACTCTCCTCTAACCACCAACTCTTTTTTAGACAGCCATCCTGTTCTCCCTTTTCCATAAGCCTCCATTTCCAGTCCTCTCAGGTAACGAGTATTAATGAGTTCCTGATTAAGTTGGGATAACACTGCTTCTACATGCTCATACAAATCCACTGCCTTTTCCCCTTTCAGTCTAAGTATTACTCGTTTATGCTCCCAGTCTTCCTCAATATGTGCATAGGAAGGGGTATTATTTTCTCTGATGATTAGGTTATTCTTCCAGATAAGGTTCTCATATATTCGGGCATCACAGGATTTCGCTTGAAGTTTCATTCCTTCTTCTGATACTTCAGATAAGGCCTCGGAAGCATCTTCCCGAGATTGTATGGCCACGATTAACTTATTGATGGTACCGGCTGGTACAAAGGGCTTAAACCGGAATTCCACTTCATATTCCCAGCTACTTATCTCCTCAGGCATAAGAGGCATAGATTCCGGTAAGCAGGCAGGAACTACATATTCTGATCTACCCCCTGCAACTTTCTGTCTGTAACAGAGTTTATAGGCTAGCATCATTTCTACCACCTTTATCCTTTCTTCCTCAGAGAAAGTAGGCCAAATAAAGGAATACATTTCAGGTCTCAGGATCCCATTTTTCATCATAGGAAAGTCTATTACCTTGTACATGGCCTCCTTTACCCATTCTGGGTTGAGAATTACCCAATCTTTCAGCTTAGAATTTTCTCCAAAGTATATTAGCACCCCAATACGATGAAGCATATGCAACCAGGTAGTAGCATCTATCTCACTTAACCCATGCTTTTGGCAAACTGATAAGTAGGTATCCAGCTTAATATGATTATTTGCCTTCATCTCCTCCAGTTCATCTTTCACCTCCAGCCAATTGGTATTTCTCTTTGCCTTAAATATGTCATGGCTTACCTCAGGGATTAGCTCCCTGATGGTTTCCTCCAACTGGGGGAAGTTTCTTAACGTTTTAGCACTTATATAGATAGGTACGGGATGAATATGTGGAAAATTCTCCCTGAATTTTTCGAATCCACCTTGGGGATACCCCTTATCTATCTTATTTACCACCATGGCCACAGGGCTGAAGTGATCTTCCTTAGGGTCAAAGCCATAGGCTGTCACCATTTCCAGCCAATAGTTAAAACTGATATACTCTTCCTTCCTTTTTGTTGGAACATCATCATAAGAGGTCACAAAAAGGTAGAGAGATCTATGGCTACAGAAAAGCTGCTGAATCTCCCGGTATCTACCTTGTCCGCCAAAGTCCCAGATATTGAGCTTGAAGTCAATGTTACCATCCTGTCCCGTTACAGTAGGCCGAAGTTCTTTGACCGTGTAGGTATCCACATCCAGTCCCTGGGTACGTTCATCCTCTTCCGGTAGTTTAGCACTGGGATCTATCAGGCGCGTTCTGATAGAAGTTTTCCCTACCATCCCATTCCCTACCAAAATCATTTTAGCTTCATAGAGATTTTCTGTCTCTTCTGTATCAGCTATGGATGCTAAGAAACTGAAAACATTTTCCTTAGAGTTATCTCTATCCCCATTTTTTACGGCATCTGCTATCCGCTCCCAAGGATTATTCCCCAGGTATAACTCTTGCAGGCTTTCCAGTTGGATGATATTATCTGGTAGGTCTGTGAGTTGGTTTCCTCTGAAGTCCAGGCTTTCTATGTTCGGCATCAACCCGTCAAAGGAGAATGATGTCAGCTTATTCTGGTAAAAGGATACTCTTCTCAGTTCCTGAAAGCCCGATGGGAAGTGGATCTCTTCTATGTCATTATTCCCAAGGTCTATGAGGTATAAATCCCTGATTCCACTTCCAAAGCTGAAGGACTTCAACTTGTTTCTGGCAATGTCAATCTTTACCAGCTTATCCATACCAGTGGGTAGCGCTATCTCCTCTACGCCAGAATCATACATGTCCAGGCTGACCAGCTCAGTAGGCGTAAACTCAAATCTAACAGACCTAAGGTCTGGATTTTGACTGAGGTTGATGAAAATGAGCCGCGGCTGTTTATCAGTAAAGGTATAGGTGGTTAGGCTAGTATCATTGAGATTAAGGCAAAGAAGATAGGGCAGTTTGAGGGCTAACAGCCTCTGTAGCTTATCAGGAGGTAGCTTTTTCCCATACAGGTTAATCCCTCGAATCTTGTTCGTCTTTCCCAGAAAAATATGTCCTCCATGGGCATCTTTGATCATTTCCCTGACGGGATTCATGACTTCATGATAGGAAGGAGGATATTCGTCCTGAAATATCTTCACGGGACTATATACTCGGTCAAACTCAAAGCCAAGGATGGCTTCAATTTCCTTGACCTGATCTGTTTTATCGAGGAAATGGTCGGGTGGCCAGTCCCAGTATTCTATTTCTGCCATGGGTTGATATAGGGCTATAACCGAAAATAGCCCTTATCCCATTAAGATGAAAGTTTCTGTCATCCTGGATAGTATGATTTGACAGAATATTAAAAAAGCTAGTTGAGAATTTCTCCCAACCAGC
>JBCCLI010000562.1:0-3475 GCA_039026975.1 Bacteroidota bacterium
GGGAGGCTCTACCCCAATAAGCTTTATCTTCTTATCTACCATCCAGCGGGCTAATTCTTCACTAATGGCAGGTAGACTGTTCCGATAGCTTTCGTGGCCTAATCTGGAAGACCAGCCTGTTCGGAAAATCAGCCCATCATTTGCTTGAACCTTATCCTTTATGTGTTCCAGGTGAGAAAGGGTCAGTTCTTCCTTTTCCTTGACCTGACAATCCATTACCCAACATTCTGCATAGAAAGCGTCAAGGGGCATCTGGTCTATAGTCTGATCGGATGCCGCAAAATGGATAGGGGCATCTACATGGGTGCCAGCATGAGAATACAGTTGTAGGGTAGTAGCATTCCATCCGTCCACATCCATGCTTTTAGCTGGATGAATGCTTACGCCTGGAAGCTGGGAAGAAACAGGCAGAGATAGGTCGATTAACTTCATCTTAGGTGTAACAATTTCTCACATGAAAGATTTCTGCTATAGCTTAATAGGCTTTGTGTCTGGATTCTCCCCTATGCGTTCTAGCGTCTTTGCCTGAATTATTCTCACGCAAAGTCGCAAAGCCGCAAAGTTTTTCCTGTTTGGCCTAAGCCCATCACAGGGAATCTAGCACCGCTTTTGCCATATCTGAAGAACTGGCACTTCCTCCCAGGTCCACAGGTAAAATCCCCTTGCTGGTAGCCGCATCAATGGCCGACATGATATTATTGGCAGCTTCTACCTCTCCCAAATGTTCCAGCATGAGGGCTGCAGACCAGAACTGACCAATGGGGTTTGCGATGTTCTTTCCGGCAATGTCAGGGGCAGAACCATGAATAGGTTCAAACATAGAAGGGAAGTCTTTTTCCGGGTTGACGTTACCTGCTCCTCCCAGTCCCAAACTACCCATAATAGCTCCGCCCAGGTCGCTCAGAATATCCCCAAACAGATTGGTGGTTAGCACCACATCAAATACCTCTGGCTTCAAGACAAAGGAGGCACTGGCATTGTCAATATACATCTGGTCGTGTGCCACATCTGGGTATTGTTCTGCCACCTCTTTGATGACCCTATCCCAATAGGTAAGGCTATTAATGAGCGTATTGGACTTGGTAACATGGGTGAGTTTCTTCCTACGTTTTCTCGCCAGCTGGAAAGCATAATGTGCTACGCGCTCAATGCCTTTACGGGTAAAGATGCTGGTATCTACGCCCATGCCATTCTCATGATCAGGCATGTATTGGTTTCCTACCTGGACAAATTCCCCTTCCGTATTCTCCCTGACAATCACAAAGTCAATATGCTTTTCTGTTCTAAGCGGTCTTTGTACGCCTGGATAGGTTCTTACGGGACGGTAATTCACGTATTGCTGGAAGTTGATCCTCACCTTAAAGGTGTAGTCCTTGGCAGGTAAGGTATCATCTACTTCTGGTAAGCCTACAGATCCAAAGTAGATGGCATCATAGTTTTTTAGGGTCTCCAGTCCATCCTCCGGCATAAATTCTCCATGCCTGAGGTAATAACCGGCTCCCCACTCATACTCCTCTGTTTCGAATGAAAAGCCATGCTTATTGGCTACTGCGCTCATCAGCTCTATTCCCAAAGGGACAATCTCAGGTCCAATTCCATCTCCCGGTACTACGGCTATTTTGTAATTACTCATGAATTTGTTCGATTAAGGTTTGCCTTGATTTGACCAAATGATTTCTGATTTCCTTATCTGCTAGTTCCACATCCCTTTTGCTAAGGGCAGCTGCAATATTCAAGTGCTCTTGGAGGGTTTCTTCTGGTGGCCGCAGTAGCCCATAGAGGTAAACCCGTTTGTGGATATTTCCCAAAGCTGACATTCTGGTAAGCACTGGATTTTTTGCCAGGCTGATGATCATGTTGTGGAAGCGTTCATCTGCCTCTTCATAGGCCTTTTTATCAATAGATCCGGGCGTAAACACAGCAAATATGTCTGATAGATTCTTTAGCTCATGATCCTCTGCTCTTTGTATGATGAGGCGTACCGCCATACTTTCCAAAGCTTCCCTACATTCATACACCTCTACCATTTCTTGTAGGGATACCTCTTTTACATACATACCCCGCCTGGGTTTACTTTCTACTATGAGTTCATGTTCCAACATCTGGAGTGCTTTGAGTAGAGGAGTTCTGCTCACCCCCAACTTGGCAGCCAGACTTTCCTGCTTTAGCTTCTCTCCTGGCTTAAGCTGGCCCGTTTCTATCATCTGCTTCAAGGCTTCATAGACGGGCTTACTAAGATCTGTATGTTGTATCATAAACTTGCTTATTCGTACTTGAGAATAGCTATACAAAAGGGGGAAGTAACTCGATCGTCTTTTCTAAAGCCCATCCAGGCACCACTTTTTTCCCGAACTTGTCCTTTGTATAATTCTCCATTAAAAGGATTCATCCAGGAAACGGAGACTTTCTTTCCTTGAAGGAAATCAATTCCACCAGCAATCATCTGCATATTCTCAGGAAGTAAGAATAGTATCTGCTGTTCCTGCTTGTCATGCAAGGCATAGGTAGTAAAGCCTGATTGCAGGGGCTCAAGGCGTTCAAAATGATGTTTCTCCATGAATTCTACTAACCTCTGGTACCAATCCAGCCTGGGTTGATGTTCTGTCGGGAGCTTTTCAATATCATGCACCACCTCATACCAGGAAGTATTTTGCCAGTAATAGGTAGAATAGGAGCCTGCAAATACACACTCATAATTTCTCCACAAGCACTCCAGCGGATCAGCATAGGCACCCCAAAAAATGGCATGCATGGTTTGATCATAGCCTCCGTGTTCTATGTTGAATATGGGCTTGTCTGGGTATTTTTTAACTACTCCTCTCATGGAATTATACAGGTTAGGGACCCATTCCTGGATAGAGATAAAATCTACCTTTTCAGGGAAGTTAGAACAGTATTGATAGTCGTGGACTGAAACAAGTCGTTTATGCGCATCCAGAGACCGTAACCTGTCGATCCTGTCTGAGATATAGCTCATGTCATTATGCCCATATCCCAGCGCTTCTTTAGAGATATCCCACACTAGATTAGGGTAGGCCTGATACCGCTTGACCACGTAGTCGAAATAGCGGTTATCCTCGGCACTACTTGCCTCCGGCCAGTTCACATTTTTGTTCCAAACATAGATCATGAGGTGGGAGACTACATTCTTTTCGTTTAGGTAGGCAATCACCCTATCCAGATGCTGGAAAAAGGAGATATTTAGCTTATCAAAATTGGGTTCTTCATTACTGCCGCCAAAGGGAAATACAGTAGGTTTCGCATAATCATATCGAGGATCTATTTTATCGCGTTCCCCCCAGTTTGCGTCATACGCATATACATTCATGACTACCTGATTAAAGCCTCTGCTGCTAATGGTATTAATGATCTGCTTTGATTTGGGGATGTCTTCCTGATTTTGCCAATCCAGTGCAAACAGCCAATCCAACTCATAAGCCATCAGATAATAGGGCGTGCCATCAGCATAGGTGAA
>JBCCLI010000563.1:0-3468 GCA_039026975.1 Bacteroidota bacterium
AAGGCCTGCGGACTTCTGGGCCAGTTTAAACCGTTGGTTCAAGCCGTGTAATTCGCTTTCCCTTACTTTTTCTTCCGTTATGTCTTGAAATAGCCCTACAAGCCGTACCACTTTTCCGTTTTCTATTTTAGGACTTCCAGAGGATCTTACCCATCTAGGATTATTTTTTGCCGTGATGAAGCGGCATTCTACCTCAAAATCCTTGGCATCCCGTATAGATGATTCAAGTGCTTCTACTATGATATGTAGATCATCTGGATGATAGAACTCCAGGGCATTCTCTTTGTGATGATTGAAATCAAGATCAACCTCATGTATGGCGTAAACACCTTCCGTCCAGATGGTTTTCCCACTTACGGCGTCCAGCTCCCAACTTCCCATTTTAGCCATCCGCTGAGATTCATTCAGGAGGCTAGTAAGAGTTACTAGCTCTTTACCCAACTGGATCTTCATCCGGGTAATGTCTGACGCCATGACTATATATCCCTCTTCCAGAATGGGGTTGATATTCCGAATCCACTGCGCATCTAGCTCTGCCCAATATCCTTCTCCGTCAGGGGTAAAGTTGAAAAGGGTAAAGGTAAAGGAAGCTTTCTTACTGAGTTTTTGATTGAAGGCTAACCAGTTTTGAATTTCTCCCATGTATTGGGTTTGAAGGAGCTGGTTGCAATCGTCCTCCTGGTAAGGTATACCTGATATATCCTCAAACTCTCTATTGGACCAATGAATATTTCCTTGGAGGTCTAATAATAAGCTGGGTGAATGGAAACCTGAGAAGATGGGAGTTAAAGCCTGGATCGACTGTCTCATGAGCGGAGTGTCATCGTGATACTTCTAACTATCAAAATTCAAGATGTTGGAAATGGGTTCTAAAGCCCAACCGCCTTCCTGAGGAGTCTTACGCGTGTAATAACCTTGAGGCTTTACGGGGAAAAGTTTAGGTGTAAGAGAGAAAAGAATATAGACTATATTAGTTTTTTAGATTAGTCTAAATATTTATTTTTAACGGACTAAATAATAAGTATATTGAAGCCTCAATCTGAAAAAATTAATACCTACTAGTGAATCTTAGAATACATATTTTACTCTTACTTATACTTTCTTGTAGCATCAATAGTCGTGCGCAAGAGGTAGCCCTCAACGGCAGTGTTGGGAATAGACATTCAGCCTTAGCATCAGTTAGCATCCTCCTCACTAATAGCCTTCATTCCTACGGAGGGTACACCCAGGAGGATGGCAGCTTTACTCTGGATAAAGTGGCAGTAGGGACTTATTTACTTAAGGCCAAGTTGCTGGGCTACAGAATCTATGAAGATAGCATAGTGGTAAGTGAGAAGAATTTCCGGCTACCTCCCATTCACTTGGAAAAAGATGTATTTGGCCTGGATGAAGTGGTGCTAAGCGCTACCCGATATGGAACAGATAAAGGTACATCTCCCGTGATAGTTTCTACAGTAGGAGAACCCCTTTTTCAAGCTACCAATGCTCAGGCGATATCAGAGGTACTTAATTTCCAGCCAGGTATTAGGGTAGAGACCAATTGTCAAAACTGTGGTTTTACCCAACTTAGGCTAAATGGTTTGGAGGGTGCCTATTCTCAAATTCTCATTAACAACAGAGCGATTTTCAGTGCCTTAAACAGCGTATATGGGCTGGATCAAATTCCTACTAGCATAGTAGATAGAATAGAAATAGTCAGAAGTGGGGGATCAGCTCTATATGGGTCTAACGCCATTGCTGGCACCATTAACATTATCACCAAAGACCCCATCCTCAACCAGTGGGAGGCCAAAACTAACTTCAGTGTACTAGAAGGTGGAAGAAGGGACATCACTCACAACCTAAATGGCTCCCTTCTTAGTAAGGATCTCTCTAAGGGCATTACCCTCTATGGAATGATGAGAGACAGAGAACCTTTTGATGCAAATGGAGATGGCTTTACTGAAATAACTGAATTATCAAACAGAACCATAGGTAGCAGGGCCTACCTTAGGCCTAGCCTTTACAGCAAAATCACCATGGATGCTAACTACATGTACGAGTACAGAAGAGGGGGTGATAGACTCTCACTTCCTCCCCAATTCACGGACATCACAGAGGAACTTACTCATCACACCCTGCTTACTGGACTGACTTATGAGCAAACTTCTCGGGATGAGTTAACGGACTTTGCTGCTTATGTTTCCTCTCAGCATACAGACAGAGATAGCTACTATGGGGGACTGGGCGGAGGTAGAACGCCAACGGATAGTCTACTAGCTGCCCAGGCATTTGGTAATACGACAGATTTAGCCCTTGTAGCAGGCGTACAGCTTTCTCATACACTTACGCCTAGCACGGTCGTAGTAGGAGGAGTAGAAAATCAATTTTCCAACACGAAGGATAGAATCCCTGGCTATGCACGCTCGGTAGATCAAAAAGTAAACACATTAGGCATCTATGGACAATTAGAATGGGAACCTAAAGAAGGTATAAAAACCCTGCTGGGAGGAAGGTATGATTATACAACTGTTTCTGGAAATTATGCGGTAGAAGAAATAGAGAGAAATATCCAGGTAAATGCTCCTGTCTTCAGTCCGCGAGCTACCCTCATGCTAGACATAACTGACAACATACAGTTTAGAGGGGGGTATGCCAGGGGATTCAGAGCCCCTCAAGCCTTTAATGAAGACCTTCACATTTCTTCTGTGGGAGGAGAACCACAGTTCGTGATTTTATCAGACGATCTTAAGCAAGAAACCTCAGATGCCTTTACTGCTTCACTCAGTTATGATAAGATCATCCGTAACACTCAGATATACGCCCTGGTAGAGGGGTTTTACACCCGGCTGCATGATCCTTTTAGCATAGTGAGTACCGGATCTGTTTTAGCTAATGGATCTATCCTGGAAGAAGTAAGGAATGGAGAAGATGCTAGCGTATGGGGTACTAATCTGGAGTTCAACATAGCCCCCAGCCCCTCCTTACTGGTGCAAGCAGGAGGCACATGGCAACAAACCACTTATGAGAATTCTCAAATCTTGTTTGAGCCTCAGGGCAGTAATCCTGGAGAACCTTCTATTTCTGTTGATGAGTTTGTTCGTACCCCTACCCTATATGGATATCTGACTACCCATTGGAAACCTCAGGAAAATTTTTGGCTGGACCTCTCTACTGTCTACACAGGCAGCATGGTAGTGCCCAGAATAGTGAGTGAAACTGGCTTTTTGGACTTAGTGGATAGTCGAGAATTCTTGGAACTGAACCTAAAAGCTACTCAGCACATAGATCTATCAGAAACCCTTCATCTGGAGCTAAGTGCAGGTGTGCAGAATCTACTAAACGCTTACCAAAGCGACTTTGAGTTAGGTCCTACCAGGGATTCAGATTATGTATATGGACCTGCCAGGCCAAGGAGTTTCTTTGTATCAGTAAGGTTGGGGAACCTGTAAATAGTAACCTTAGGCTAGGAAAGATGAGAGTAACAGG
>JBCCLI010000564.1:0-3453 GCA_039026975.1 Bacteroidota bacterium
CCAACTAAAGCTTACATTAACTAGCCATATCTCATTGACTTGGGTCTTCTTTTAACCTTACTACTTGGTCGTTTCACATCGCAGTACGTCAAATAACTTCTCTTCCCCACTAATCATCGACGAATAATTTTCGACGCTCCCTCTTTTATTTTTTATGCCTTGACTTACTCAAAATCTAGGCCATTTTTTCAAAGCGACTGCAAATATCTGGAGGTGTTTTTTAAATACCAAGAAATATCTGCTTTTTTTCTATCCCTTCACATTTTAGTAACACTTTCCTTGGAAGGGATGACAAAGGACGCGAATGGTTGAGATATATCCAAATTCTTAGACCAATTATTCCAGAAATATTTCTCGAATTCTTACGGTAGAATTTTACCCTAATTTTCTGGCATATTCTCCCTTTTTTCTAGGCTCCTAACTACCAGTGGATTATGAAAATTATTCCCTCATTTATGCAGGCTTACTTCTCTTAATGGATGAAAAATGCATTCTCAGCATGATTATCAGGTGGCCCACGCTAACAAGTCAGTATTCTCCCATGACAACTAATCTCTTCTAATGAACCCTTTCAATAGGAACTTTCTCAGCACTTTATAGCTATCGATTTGCCTGAACCTTTCATGATCAAGCAGGCAGCCCTAGGTATTTTAGAACTTTGTAATACCCCAAAATATTGAGGGTATCTCTGCTAACAGAAATACCCTCCTTACTACAATAAGTCTGAAAGACCACTTTTAGGTCCATCTAATACCTGAGTATGGCTTGCTCACTTAGACCCTAACTCCACCACTTTCAGCAACTACTGCCATGGTCAAGGCTTTATCCAGATCTGCCATCAGGTCTTCAGCATCTTCTATTCCCACTGACAGACGAATCAAGGTATCTTTAAGTCCAGCTTTTAATCTTTCCTCTCTTGGAATGGAAGCATGGGTCATACTAGCAGGATGTCCGATCAATGATTCTACTCCTCCCAGGCTTTCTGCCAGGGCAAACAGCTTGGTATTGCTCAGCACCTTCATGGCCGCTTCCATTCTATCGTCTTTTAGCGTAAAGGAAATCATTCCCCCAAAATCATTCATTTGGCTGGCGGCTACCTTATGGTTGGGATGAGATTCAAATCCCGGCCAGTACACATGCCCTACCTTGTCATGTTCTTTTAAAAAGTGAGCTATCTTTCTGCCATTCTCTGAGTGTCTTTGCATTCTTACTGCCAGTGTCTTAATCCCTCTCAGGGTCAGGAAGCTGTCCATGGGTCCAGGCACCCCTCCACTAGCGTTCTGAAGAAACCTTAAACGGGCTATATATTCTTCATCATTCAGAATTACGGCTCCCATCACTACATCAGAGTGCCCATTAATGTATTTAGTAATGGAGTGCATCACCATATCTGCTCCCAAGGAAAGGGGCGTTTGCAGATAGGGCGAGGCAAAAGTGTTATCTACTACTGAGAGTACATTATGCGCCCTTGCCAAATCTGTCATAGCCTGAATGTCTATGATGTTCATGAGAGGATTGGTAGGGGTTTCAATCCACATAAGGCGTGTATTCTCATTAATGTAACTGGCTACTTCATCCACCTTCTGCATGGGAATAAAGTGGAATTTAATCCCATATTCTTCAAAGACTTTTCTAAATAGGCGAAAAGTACCTCCATACAAATCATTAGTGGAAATAACCTCATCTCCAGGTTTGAGTAGCTTAATGATGGCGTCTATAGCTGCCAAGCCGGAAGCATAGCAGATGGCTTCCTGACCATTTTCCAAAGCTGCAAGGGATTTCTCCAAGGCTGAACGTGTAGGATTATGCGTTCGGGAATACTCAAATCCTTTATGATCTCCAGGCGAGGCCTGTACATAGGTACTTGTTTGATAAATAGGAGTCATGATGGCCCCTGTAGAGGGATCAGGCTCCACTCCGGCATGGACTGCTTTTGTTCCAAATTTCATATGTTCTATCCAATTTATTTAAGCGTGTATATTACTCGATTTATTATCACTTAACCAAATAGCAAGCGTTACTGTTCTAGCCTAACCGCCAGGAATTTTGTATGTTAGAAAAGAACTGTCGGCAAATGAATTAACCCGATATGCGACTTTTTCGTAGCATATAATGTCAGTTATTTATCTATTCTAATACCATAATGGCAAAACTCAACTCTTCAGAGTCCAAAATACTAGACCAAATTGCAAAGTGGAAAGCCCAAACACCTAGCTTTTTAAATAGGGCTACCAACGTAGTAAGTGCGCCAGTAAGCTGGTTAGCTGAAAAGCTGATTCCAGAAAGTGCTAGGAATGATATCTCAGGCGTTACGGAACTATTGATTGAGAAGTTACAGGATTTCTCCCAGTGGTCTGTAAATCAAAATGATATTCTCAAAGCTACCCACGAATTTGAGATAGATGCTGAGACCATCATTCAGCTAAAAAAGGCTTCCATCCACGACCTAGACCATGTAGCGGAAAAGTTCATTGGAGAAAATACCCGTATGGCTACCCTTAGTGGCTTCGGGACTGGCATGGTAGGGATAGCCGGTATACTGGCAGATTTACCGTCCCTATTTTCCATTTCTATGCGGTCTATTTACCAAATAGCACTTTGTTATGGATATGATTTGGAAAGCAGAGACGGAGGGAGCTACGGGAGAGAGTATGAGGTAGAATATATGGTGAGGGTCTTCAAGATTGCTACTGCCTCTGATAAAATTCAGAAACAGCGCGCTTTAGCCGAGCTAAAGGACTTTGAAGCTGGAAGAGACTCTGAGATTTATGGAGAATTAGGAGGAGACTTTGCTGCCAAGCAGGTGGGCAAGAATGCTACCAATTTCATTTCCCGCAAAATCATCCAAGAGATAGTAGAGCAAACCCTTTCTAAAAAGGCGGCTGCTCTTATTCCGGGATTAGGCGCTGTTTTTTCTGCCGGCTTTAACTATGTCTACCTAAAGGATGTGGGGGAGGCTGCCTACATGGTTTACCGTGAGCGATTCTTACTGGATAAGAAAGGTAGAAGAAAGACTATTAAGATTGACATTGAATGATAAAGAAGGACGTCGTTTTTACGAACGGGGATCCTGTGAGGTACACCTAGTGTGTACCTCTACCTTTTTTAGAACTTTTCCCATCGTATTTTCACAAGTTCTCCATTTGTGAGAATAGAATATAAGCTTCTAATTACAGATCAGTAATTCCAGGTTTAGCTCAAGAGTAGTTTGCCAAACCTAACCCTGTTGATAACCAGATGTTAGGGCTTAGTCGCCTTAAGAGTGAGTAACTTTTTTTGCTACAAAAAAGTAACTATACGAAAGATGGCTAACTCCTATGCTCCCCTCTGTGATTTATAGATGGCCAGGGCTGCCCGAATCTTACCATATTCCATTTTAGGCTCTATATAGTCGAAATAGGGTTTCAGTTCATCCTTCATCCCGATGACTTTTACGCTTTGGCTGATCTTGTC
>JBCCLI010000565.1:0-3444 GCA_039026975.1 Bacteroidota bacterium
CGAATATCAGCTTCACTTTCAATTACGTGTAAGGCAGTCAGGATATATATACGCTCATCATCATATCCTACTAATGTTCCTGCTCCACTTTCCTCACCACAATTTATAAGGACTACCGCTTCCTTAACCTCCTCCTGTCCAAATACTTCTCCCATCACGGTAAGCAAGCAAAACAGAATCCCAAAAAGCTTCATGAGTCTAGAATGAATTACACAACAAGATAAAGAATCTTACCAAGATTCTCTCATTCCATTTTGGGCCTAAGTCCTACTAAATGAGGAAATTATAATACCTCCATTCAAGGTTTCCTCTCAAAAAGGCGTATAGGGTCCTAAGTTATACGTCGACTGATTACATATCTCCTCAGTTCTGTATTCATGACCATTATGTAGGTGGGAATTCTGTTAATAGCTTTATTTGTGGCTGAATACCAGCATGTATTAATACAGGGACTTGATTTTGGTCATCCAGTTGGAAAAGACAGCTGCATCATACGGAGAATATGCTAGTAATAGCAACGGACTAACAAGGACAGATGAAAAAGAGATCAACAATTATAATTGGAGGCATAGTCATCATAGGAGTATTGATAGCTACTTACTTTTATGTAGACGGTCTTTTGTTTGATGGTGTAAAACCCAGACCTATTACTGAAAATGGTTTTCAGGCAAACTTTTTTGCTACAGATACCACAGAAAACCAGCCTACTGTTATTCTGATTGGCGGAGGAGATTGGGGGGATTTCTGGGGGCAGGCGTTTGGAAGATCTAACTACGCAGCTCTATCCTTACCTTATCTCGGCCGAGAAGGAGTTCCAGAACTAATAGAAGAAGTTCCTTTGGAATATTTCCAAAAAGCCATTAGCTGGTTGAAAGAGCAGCCGGAAGTTAATCCTGATAAGATAGTGGTGATGGGAGCTTCCAGGAACGCTGAGCTGGCATTGGTTATCGCTTCTTACTTACCGGAAAGCGTTCATGGTGTTATAGCCTACAGTCCCTCCTCCGTAAGCTGGTCAAATGCCGTCCATCCATTTAATTCATATGAACTCAAGCCAAGCTGGACATATGAAAATCAAGCTGTCCCCTTTATCCCTACGGAGAAGTTGAAGGGTAGCACATCAAATACGGTTGAGACCCTAAGCTATTGGAAACGAGCCTTATCAGATAGTGCTGCCGTGAGGAAGGCTTCTATTAAGGTCGAAAATATTCAAGGGCCTATCCTACTATTCTCCGGACTTGATGATGAAGTATGGCCCGCAGCCGTGATGAGTGATATGATGGAGAATAGGATTGATACCAGCGCTTTCATTTTTATATTTGAGAATATTCAATATGAAAATGCAGGTCATTTAATCTCCGGTAATCCAAACTTTGCTTCCACCACTAGATATGGAAAAATGACCATAGATGGGAAGAATTATGATTATGGCTTTGGTGGGACAGTAGATGGAGATATAGCTGCTCAGAAGGATGCATCTAAGCGGGTTTTTGAGTTCTTATCAAAATTGAGAAATGAGTAAATTACGTCTAGCATTATATGCTGTATTTACCCTAGTTTCCCTTGTCATTATAGTTGATTTTGTTTCACCAGGAAGAAGGAATACTGCTGATATCATCAAGGTGGAAAGGGAGCTCCAATCCCATTATAATGCCTCCCAAAATTATCACTATTCCTATAGATTAATTACGAAAGAACATGGATTTCAGGTATCAGAAGAATTTTCCAAGTTAGCAAGGGAAGGGGCAAGAGTAGAATACTCAGTTTCTCGAATATTTACAGAAATAAACTGGTATAGATTGCTTCCATCTGGAGACAAGTCATTTTATTCTATGAGAATTGGACTAGGGTTAGCCCTTCCATTATTAGCGCTTATGTCAATCTTCCTGTCGTATAGACTTAAGACGAAAAATGACATACCTGTTGTTATTCTCCAGATCCTTTTGATAGGAGACCTAATATTTCTGGTGATGTAACTAAAGGGATTACCGACCTCAGCTGTAGCTTAGGTAGGTAAGCTATGTTCTCTCCCATCACATTTAACCTAGAAAGACTAGATAAGGCTTTATCATCCAACCAGGCTTTCAGCTTACCAGCATTGGCATTGCTAACGAAGATTTCCTCTTTGACCGCTTTAAAATCAAAACCTGCTACCTTTAGGAAGCATGAATATCCTCAAACTGACATTACTAGTGACCACTAGCTTTTTGAGTTGCCAGCCTCAGGCTGATTTCCCCGACTGGAAGTTATTAACTGAAGATGTGCCGGCAGGTATTCCAATGGAGTTTAAGGCAGATCTCATTCCCTCTGATAAGCTTATCCACAGAGGGATCGTTAGTCCTGATTTATCAGCTTATTACTACACACTCTCTGATACTAACTTCGAGCAGTTTGATGTGTATGTAATCGAACAGGAAAGCGGGAATTGGTCTGAACCTAAACCGGCTTTTTTCAATAGTAGGTATAATGAGCACGGCGTGAGCTTTTCGCCAGATGGGAACTCCATCTATTTCAGCTCCACCCGCCCAGTTACATTCGAGGGTGTTCTCCCTACTTGGCATATTTGGAAAGCAGATAAAGTAGATGGAGAATGGACTGAGCCTATTTATGTGGATATACCTAACCTGAGAGATAAATTGGCATCACATCCTATTCTCACAAATTCTGGGATACTCTATTTCCATGCTAGTAACCTGGACTATAGTGAGATGGACATCTATTAGGCTAAGCTGGTGGGCAGCACATGTGGAAATGCAGAAAAAGTCCCAATTTCTTTAAGTCCAAACATGGGAACATGTACTCCTTATGTTTCTCCAAATGAAGACTTCATCCTTTTTGCTGCCATTGGGGATCAACTTGATTTATATGTCAGTTTTAATGATGGCCAAGGTAATTGGACAAAGACAAAAAGCCTAGGTGATACCATAAATAGCCTGGGACAGGGAAATCCTTATGTAACAGCAGATAGAAAGTTCCTCTTTTTCACAACAGGTGATCATAAAAGGAAAGGATGGAAAGTAAAATGGGCAAATATCGAGACCGGACTACCATCCCGCTAATTCACGGAAGGGGTCAGCTGGAAGGAAAATCAAGTACAGCAGCCTACGGCACTGAGAGAATACATGGTTGAGAGGGAGGAAGGTAGTATCCGTCTTACCTTGGTGGTCAAATCTGTAACACTACTACCTCAACACCTATCTCTTACCTTCCAGCATAATTCGGCTATTTATGTTAGGTTTACCTAGACAATAATCTGCTAAGCCATCTTACCCATGTCCCTCTCCCACCTCCTCCGGCTCCAGACGATCTACTGTTTGCTAGGCGTACTATTTAATCTTGTAAGCATGTGGGTGGGTGCTAATGGAGGCCAGGGCTTAACCCCTACTGATCCACTAGTGGGAATCATGGTTATGTTGATCTATGGTCTTTTTTTAATTTCTGGGAAAA
>JBCCLI010000566.1:0-3438 GCA_039026975.1 Bacteroidota bacterium
AGAAATGGAAGCCTGGTGGCAGGTAGACCTGGGAGCGGTATATACCCTAAAAGAAGTCAAGATCTTTAACCGGACTAGCTGCTGCGGAGGGAGAATCAAGAACTTTATGGTTTTTATGTCTCCTTACCCAATAGCAAGTAAAGCTACTGTAGCCCAATTAACCAATGATGCTAATGTAATAGCTGTTAATGGGCCTAACGCTAATAAAACTACCTATGAGCTAGCCTTAGCAGAAGGGGTCGCTGGAAGATATGTACGTATTCAGCTTCAGGATAGCGATTATCTGCATATGCAGGAAGTGGAGGTCTATGGATGTGATGAGGAAGATCCCTTAGGGATTCCTCAAAATCTTCAGGCTAGCAATATCACCTTTACCTCCGTGAACTTAAACTGGGAAGGGGTAGGGGGAGCAGAGAAATATAATGTCTATCAGGATGGGGTCAAGGTGAAGGAGGTAACGAATACTAATACCCAAATCACAGGACTTTCTCAAGACACAGAATATAGCTTCCGTGTGGCAGCAGTAAGAGGGAGTGAAACCTCTCCTAAGTCAAACACTGAGACTATCAGAACCCTCAAAGAAGATGATCCCACTCCTCCCGGGAACTGTGAATCGCCTACTAACCTAGCCTTGAACAGACCTGCTAGCCAATCTTCTACCTATGGGAATGGAGCTGCGGGCTTGGCTGTAGATGGAAATTCCACCGGGACCACACCCTGGGGATCCACGCCTAATCTACAGCATACTGATAAGGACGGGGAACCATGGTGGCAAGTAGACTTAGGGGATACGTATCAGATAAAAGAAATCAAGATTACCAATAGGACTGATTGCTGCCAGAGCCGGTTGAAAAACTTTATGGTATTCAGCTCTACTACTCCTTTCCCGACGAATGCCAGTATAGCAGAGCTAGAAGGTATGGCTGGTATCCACCAGATTAATCAGACCCCTGCCGTCCAGGCAGATATTTCCTTTACCCAGGAACATGTAGGTAGGTATGTGAGAATTCAACTCAGACAAAGCAACAATTCTCTTCATATGAGTGAAGTGGAGATCTTTGGCTGTAGCCAGGAAGTGGGCTCTGACCCATTAGGAACGCCCCAAAATCTTCAGGCAACTAATATTACCACTACCTCAGTAGATCTGAGTTGGGATGAAGTAAATGAAGCTGAGAGATACCTTGTCTATCAGGATGGGGTACAAGTGAGGGAGGTTACAGGCCTTGCCACCCGGATAACTGGATTATCGCCTGATACAGATTATAGCTTTCAAGTAGCTGCAGTCAGAGGAGAAGAGACTTCTGCTAAATCCATAGCCAGGAATATCAGAACCTCGGCAGAAGTAATTTTAACGCCTCCTCCTACTTGTGATACGCCTGTAAATCTTGCCCTAAATAAGGTAGCTACCCAATCTTCTACCAAAGGAAATGGGGTAGCAGCATTTGCAGTAGATGGGGTCATGTCTGGCTCTTCCCCCTGGGGTACTTCTGCTAATATTCAGCATACAGAAGAGGACGGAGAGCCCTGGTGGCAGGTAGACTTGGGAGCAGTAGCCCAAATCAAGGAGATTAAAATTACTAATAGAACCAGTTGCTGTCAGGAAAGGCTTACAAACTTTGTGGTTTTTACTTCTTCTACGCCTTTTCCAGAAAATGCCAGTATAGCCCAACTGGAGGCTTTGGCAAGCGTACGTGCCATTTCTCATGCAGGTACCGTGGCTGCCTCCATATCCTTTAGTGAGGAGCATGAGGGTAGATACGTGAGAATTCAACTTAGGCAAACTACAAAACCTCTCCATCTAAGTGAGGTGGAGGTATTTGGATGTTTAGGTATTCCAGGTCCTCCTACGCCCCCTAAAGGGAAAATGCTCCAAGAGCTGGTAGACCTAAGTAGAACGTATGAAGGAACAGTAGATCAAGTATTTACTAGTGATGATAAAAACTATATTCATACCATCAACCATCAGGAAGCGAATAGTAGTGCTGCTGAAGACAATTGGGAGAATATTACCTACTTTGACGGAATAGGTAGGCCTATACAATCAGTAGAGGCCCAGGCTAGTTTTGAGGGGGTAGACATGGTAACCCCTATAGTCTATGATAAGTATGGCAGGCAGGACATCAGTTATTTGCCTTACACGCATATGGGAAGCCCTATAGCGGGTAGATATAAGGATAATTGGGAAGCTAAGCAGCCTGGCTTTTATGGTGGCCTGGCTAGTATCAGTGGAAGTAAGGATAAGCCTTATGCCCTCACCCAGTTTGAAGCTTCACCCCTAAACAGAGTAATAGAACAAGGAGCGCCTGGTACGGATTGGCAACCCAGCGCTAATCCAGGTAGCCAGAATGGAGGGGAGCACACGGTCATTACTGAGTACCTCTCAAATAGCTCAGGGGTTCACGGCTTTATTCCTGAAAACCTAAATACCAGCGGAAAAATAAGTAGAAAGAAAAATTACTACAGTGCTAACAGCCTAAATCTGGTTAGATCTGTGGATGAGAATGGGGCTGAGACAGAAACAGCTACAGATAAGCAGGGGAGACTCATTTATAAAAGTGTCCAGATAAAAGCGAGTAGTGCTACTAAAAGGTGGGACTCCAATGACTATGCTACCACCTATTATGTTTATGACGCCTTTGGGAATGTACGCTTTGTGATACAGCCGGAAGGATGGAAGACAGCTAGAACTTCAGGCATAAGCACCACCATACGAGATGATTATTGTTTTGAATACGTATATGATGCCCGCCAGCGTGTCATACGGAAAAAAGTACCAGGAGCAGACTGGGTGGAGATGGTGTATGATAAACTGGATAGGGTAGTAGCTACCCAAGATGGAAACCTACGAGGAAAAGGACAATGGCTGGTGACCAAATATGATAAGCTGGGGAGACCCGTCCTCACTGGCATAGTTTCCGGTGTAGGGCTTAGGCAGAACTTACAGGACCTGGTAAATGGCAATGGGAGCTTGTTTGAGAGCTATAATGGAAATGGCTATACAAATGCTATAAATCCCATTATAGATAATGATAAGTTTCACTCTGTTACCTTCTACGATCAGTATGGTTTTGCTGGAGATAATTATTCGTTTAAGGCTGAAAGCACCTTTGGCTTCCTGGCCAGACCTACCGGGACAACGGTAGACTACATTCCAGCAGAAAGTAGCCAGGGAAGGGTAACAGGTATAAGGGTTTACATCCTGGATAAAGAGCTGGATATGCCGGACTACTTACAGACGGTAACCTACTATGATAAGTACGGAAGGGAGATACAGACCATTGCTCAGAACCACCTGGATCAACTGGACATAGTAGGAAACCGCTACAGCTTTACCGGGGAAATGCTGGAAAGTGTACAGCTACATAATTCTGGCAGTCTAGCAGGGGAAGAACGTATTCACAAGGCCTATCTCTATGACCATCGTAGCCGACTGCTAGA
>JBCCLI010000567.1:0-3436 GCA_039026975.1 Bacteroidota bacterium
ATGATCCCATGCTTGACCAAACTATGCGTTTGGCCGCCACATACTTCCATGATGCTCCATGATTGTGTGACAGTTTTACTTATTTCGTCCAGATACTGGTTCGCCAGCTCAGGATCTCTGTATTCGGTTAAGTATTTCATGATGCTGGATTTTGAGTAGAAGATTCGTCAGATCTGTAAGTAGAGGGGTCAGGTAAGTGTGTTTTGATATCTTCGAGCTCTTCAAGCTCTCCAATCTGTTCCAGATAGGTAAAGGTCTTTTTAGCCTCTTCCTCATTCACTACCGAGATAGCTACGCCTACGTGGACAAGCACATAATCCCCTTCCTGGGCATGAGGGACCATTTCTAGGCTGGCCTCTTTCATGATGCCCCCAAAGGAAACTTTGGCCATCCTGACCGTGCCATTATACTGGCTTTCGATGGATTTTATCTTACCGGGAATGGCGAGACACATACGTTAAAGTGTTAAAGTGTATTCGAGTGATAACTGATAAAGTATTAGCTGACCGAAGGAGATATTCTCATCATTCGGGCTAAGCTGTCTATGAAAACAGAGGGTATATTCTTTTCCTAATTGTTGGATCATCAGATCCACCAACAAGGCATTTTGGAATACGCCTCCGCTAAAAGCAATTTTTTCACATTTGAGATAGTCAGCTGTTATTCTGATCATTTCCACCAAACTGAGGTGGAGTTTGAAAGCCATTTCTTCTACTGCGAATCCTTTTTTGACATCTATCAGGATTTGCTGAATCAGATGAGCAGCCTGAATCTGTCCATTCTCCAGCAAGACGTCATACGCCTCAGTAGTGCCGGAGAATTGTTCCGCTTTTGCCTGAAGTTTCATGGCAGCTTCCCCTTCATAACTTTGCACATCACAAATCCCCAGTATGGCAGCTACAGCATCAAAGAACCTTCCCATACTAGCGGTAGTTTGGGTAGCTCGCTGAAGGAGCTGGTCATAGATATTGAGTTCCGTAGCTGAGAATGTTGATCTGACTATTTCTTCTTCCGGGCACAGGCTGAAAGCGGAAAGTCTGGGCTCCTTGGCCATCTTGTCTCCTCCCAGAATAGGGAATGGACTGAGATGCGTCTCTCTTTCTATCTGTTTATTCTCATATAAAAAGAATTCTCCTCCCCAGATTTGTCCATCCTCTCCGTAGCCTGTTCCATCCCAGATAACACCAAGTACTTTCTCCTGACTTTCTAGTAATTCATTTTCTCCCAGGACAGCAGCAAAGTGGGCTTTGTGGTGCTGAAAGGAATAAGTTTGGATATTCAGCTCTTCTGCTAATTCTCTTGCTAAAAAAGTACTGCTGTACTGAGGATGGAGGTCATGAAGAATGACGGTTGGCTGTTTCCCTAAGACGCGCTGGAAATGAGAGAGCATCTGTTTGTAGGCCAGCTGAGTATCATAATAAGATAGATCCCCCAGGTATTGGCTGATGAAAACATTGCCTTCATGCAAAAAGCTAAAGGAGGATTTTAGGTCAGCCCCACAGGCTAGAATGTTTTGATCGGGTAGCTTCAGATCCTGGAAGAAGTAATTAGGCGCTAAGCCCCGGGATCTTCTCAAGATGATCTTTTGCTGATAAACTGGGCTGTAGCAGATGACGCTATCATCCTGTGGCAGGATGATCTCTCTGTCATTCCCCAGCACATAATCGGCTATTCCTTCAAACTTCCCTTCATCCTCAGAGCGGTAAATAATGGGAGACCTACTGATATTTCCACTGGTAGCTACTATGGGTCGCTGATAGTGATCCAACAGTAGCTGAAATAAGGGCGCGTAAGGAATCATGATGCCTATTTTGCCAACCCCTTCTGCAATCTCTCTCGGAAGATTAAGACTATCCTTAGGTCTAAGAAGCAGAATAGGAGAAACTTCATTTGCCAGTTCCTTGCGTTCGCAGGGAGAAAGGTGAAAGTCTTTCAGGCTTTCAAGTGAGGGATACATAAGCGCAAGTGGCTTGCCGGGTCGCTGCTTTCTCTGTCTAAGTTTGATGGTTGCATCCTCATGATATGCGTCACAGGTAAGTAAATAGCCTCCTATTCCCTTGATAGCTATGATATTTCCCTGAGCCCATAAGGTGGATATGTGGTTGAGAAGTTCTTCTTCCGTCTGAAAGTGAAGCTTCTCTCCTATGGCAGTAGTCAGATGTAGCTGTATCCCGCATTCCTGACAGGAATTGGTCTGGGAGTAATGCCGCCTGTCTAGTGGATTATGGTATTCTCCTTCACAAGTGGGACACATGCTAAAAGCGTCCATGCTCGTATGTTCCCTGTCATAGGGAAGCTTCTGGATGATGGAGAACCTTGGCCCACAAGTGGTACAGGTGATGAAAGGATAAGCATGTCGCCTGTCAGTGGGTGTCTGTAACTCCTTCCGACAATTCTCACAAAGTGCATAGTCAGGTGTAAACAGTACCTGATTAATGGCAGCTTGTTGGCTTTCTCTTATCTCAAATGTGTCAAAGAACTGAGTATCTATTTCTTCTATCTGATGGTTCGTAATTCTGGCAATAGATGGGGCCTCTTTAATGATTCCCTGGTAAAAGGTCTTGGCCTGTTCGACTGTAGCCTGAAACCCTATGCTTACCCCTTCCGGTCCATTGCTTACATATCCAGTCAGCTTGTGGGCATGTGCCCTCTGGTACACAAAAGGTCGAAAGCCCACTCCCTGCACAATTCCCCGAATACGAATCAGCCAGGTTTTCATGCGGGCATTTCAGCCTTGATTCCCTGCTTTTCAGCCATTTTGGCTAGGAGCCACTCACACCACTGCTCTATTCCGTCTCCATTTGTGCTGCTAATGGTCATGTATTCCAGTTCATGGTTGATTTCTCGTGCGTCTTTTACCACCGCCTCCACGCTAAATGGCAAATAGGGGAGAAGGTCAGCCTTAGAAACCAGCATAAGCTCACTAGTAAGGAACATCTTCGGATACTTCTTAGGCTTGTCATCTCCTTCTGTAGTTGCAATGAGAGTAACCCTAAGATCTTCGCCCAGATCAAAGGAGGCCGGGCACACCAGATTTCCCACATTTTCTACTATGAGAATGTCAGTATCTGAGATGTCCAGGGACTCTATTCCCTGCCAGACCATTTGCGCTTCCAGGTGGCAAATGCCGCCGGTGACTATTTGAAGAGCTTCTCCGCCTACTTCTCTCAGTCTTTCAGCATCTCTTTCCGTTTCCAGGTCGCCCACCAGGATTTTGATTCGGGCTTTATCTCCTATGCGTTTGACGGTTTCCTGTAGGAGGGTGGTTTTCCCACTACCGGGAGAGGAGACCAGGTTGATCATGAGGATATTTTGTTCCGCCATTTGCTTGCGGATACCTTCTGCCACGAAGTCGTTGGCTTTGAGAAGGTTCATGGTGGTGTTGTCACACTGGACAGTACCTCTGGCGGCTTTATTGGATTTGGATATCATGGTA
>JBCCLI010000568.1:0-3436 GCA_039026975.1 Bacteroidota bacterium
CGCTGGTCATAGTGAGCTTGGCAGCTTTCTCCTAGTACGTAGGTATCAGGATCAGGGATCAGGTTGGTGTAGCCCCATTTTACGATCTCTGGATTAGCAAAGGAAAACGGAAGGCTGGCGTCTTCTTTTTGGTCTTTTAGAAAAGCCTTCATTCCCGCCACGGCCTCTATAGGTCTATAATCATAGAAGTCATAAAGCTTTTCCTGGGACATGTAAGAGAAGCATTCTCCCAGATTAGCATAGTAAAGGATTCCTCTGATCCCGGCGATAAACATTTTCTTTGTGCCTTGCCAGGAGGAAAGCAGATATGGGCCATACTGATCCTTTAGGTCTTTCCTAACTTCTGACTCAAAACAACTTAACAACTCTGTCAGTCTGGCTTTGATTCCGGAGGCTTCCGCTTTGATTTCACTTCTCTTTCTTAAATCTATCTCTCCATACTCTCTGTATCCCCAGTAATCTACCAGATCCTGAATAGTAACCGTCTTCACACAGACGGTACTTACCTGATTGGTTTCTGTTACCATCCCCAGCCAGTATCCTTCCTTGGAAAAGACAGGTCCTCCGGAAGAACCGGAAGTAATGCCTGAGGAGGTAATGGTAAATCGTCTCCTGTCAGTAACTATTCTATTAGATTTAACCTGATTGATGGGATTGATATCCCACTCATTTCCTACTGGGTGGCCTACCGTTACTACGTTCTGACCTACTTCCAGATCCTGTTTACTAGCAGGAGGTAATCCTATATTCCAGGAAGGAAATGGACCCGAAATCTCAAGAAGTGCCAAGTCCAGATCCTCATCTACCTTGAGTACATTTGCCTTGAACTTTTTTGCATAGCGGAAAAGCACCACCTGTATTTCTTCTGCATTCTCAATGACATGATAAGCCGTGAGAATAATCATCTCTTTATCTGTGCCAGACAGTATGATTCCAGCCCCTTCTTCATCAGAATATCCAGTGCTATTTATGCCTCGGATTTTGGGAATGAGTCTTTCAATGCCTTCGAGATTCTTTTCAGTTTGTTGGGCCTGAACAAGTAGTTGAGGGAAAAAATATAGGCTAAGCGTAAGGGAAAGAATAAGAAGTTTTCCCTTAAATAATTGGCTGATGTACATATTGTATGAAGCATTGTGTTACTCCTAATCAAACGGAAAGAGTCCCTGAATAGGTATGTATCCTAATTTTTCACCTCATCTCCACTCCATTCCATCTTATCTCCTATCTGAAGTTGGCCTTCAGGTACTTTGATCTTTTTAATTCCGGTTACCTTTCTTCTGTCAAGTCTGTTTCCTACCGCCTTCCAGCCTTTCACATCTATCACTTTCGACAGGTCAGCTTGGACCACCTCTTTTTTGGCCTTATTACCGGCTTTAAATTCTACATACACATGAGGCTGATCAGAGACCAGAACCAGCTTGGAACCGGAAGCTTCACTGATATAGGAGAATGGCCTACCGATGGTGGTAGTTTCCACCTTAAATCGCTTCACATAGTATTCTTTGCTTTTACCTTCATAGTGAACAGCACTGTACACCTTATCTAGATCAAACTTATTGACCAGGACAGTCTTACTAGCATCATAGCGCTGCATAAGGGTAAAATCTACCATCTCATAAGAGCCGTCCTTGAAAAAGGCAATCAGCTTATCTTCCGTGTCAAATTCTCCAAGGTAGGTGCCTACTTCTGAAGTATTCAGCTTACCGGAGGCAGTATCATACCATACCTTTCTCCCACCTAAGGTGGAGGAACCTATAGATTTCTGTACCACCTTCCTAATGGGATATTTAGTAATCACATTTCCTTGAGAAGACCTCCCCTTAATAGCTAATTCTCCAAAGTCGAAGTCAAACACCTTGATTTTCGCACGACAATTTTGCGTGAGATGAAGGGTTACTACCTCCGCTTGACTATTGGCATGTACAGAGAAATAAATGAGTTTGGCACCCTTGGCACCATTGGTTACATCATAATCCCTATCCCGGGTAATGGCCGTTACGGCAAAGCGCTTCACAAAATTCTTTCCTCCTACTGGGTCTCTATAGATAGCATGGTAGATCTTTCTGTCATTTCCTTTTTTCCATACATCCACGTGTATGATGTCTTTCCCCACAAATACCTTAGCCTGGATAGGAACTACCTTATACTTACCGTCTTTCCTGAAGACGATAATATTATCTATATCTGAGCAATCCTTCACATATTCCACTCCCTCTCCACGTTTCAATCCAAACCCAATAAACCCCTCCTTGCGGTTTACGTACAGCTTTTCATTAGCTACTACCACCTGTCTGGCCTGGATAGCATCAAACTCAGTAATGATGGTTTTACGCTCCTTATCCTTACCGTATTTCTCCAATAAATTCTCAAAATAGGCAATGGCATAGTCCGTCAGATGAGCCAGATGATGCTCCACCTCCTTGATATCTTCCTCTAACTTCTTAATGAGTTCATCGGCTTTGAAGGAGTCAAACTTGGAAATACGCTTGATCTTGATTTCCGTCAGCCTGATGATATCTTCCTGGGTAATTTCTCTGTAGAACTGTGGCTTAAACGGATCCAGCCCTTTATCTATGGTTGCTAAAACCGCTTCCCAGGTTTCACACTCTTCTATGTCTCGGTAAATCCTGTTCTCTATAAAAATTCTCTCAAGAGAAGAGAATAGCAGTCTTTCCTTTAGCTCTGCCAGCCTAATCTCTAGTTCTCTACGAAGCATCTCTCTGGTGCTGTCAGTAGAAATCTTGAGCATATCCTCCACTTTCATGAAGTGGGGCTTCCCTTCTATGATCACACAATTATTAGGAGAAATACTGGACTCGCAGTCCGTAAAGGCATAAAGTGCATCTATAGCTACTTCTGGAGAAATTCCTGGTGCCAGATCCACCTGGATTTCTACCTCTCTAGCAGTATTATCTATCACTCTCTTAGCCTTGATCTTGCCTTTGTCATTCGCCTTGAGAATAGAATCTATAAGACTGGAAGTAGTAACCCCATAGGGAAGATCCTTAATCAGCAGGGTGGTCTTATCTTTCACTTCTATATGGCAGCGCACCCTAAGCTTACCGCCTCTTAACCCACCATTATAGTTACTGGCATCCATCATTCCTCCTGTGGGAAAGTCTGGAAGTAACTTAACCCTCTTCCCTTCCAGGTGCTTGATAGACGCCTTGATTAACTCATTGAAATTATGGGGCATAATCTTGGTGGATAGCCCTACGGCTATTCCCTCCACGCCCATGGCTAAAATCATGGGAAACTTCACAGGAAGGGCTACGGGTTCCTTTTTCCTTCCATCATAAGATGCCTGCCACTCTGTGATCTTGGGATTATAGACTACATCCAGGGCAAACTTGGACAATCTGGCTTCAATATACCTGGAAGCTGCCGCTCTGTCTCCTGTCCTGAAATCTCCCCAGTTTCCCTGGCAGTCTATGAG
>JBCCLI010000569.1:0-3433 GCA_039026975.1 Bacteroidota bacterium
CACCCGCTATGACCTGGAAGGAATGACGCGTGTATTTAACGCTGGGACAGAAGTGCTAAACCGCTGGACAGGACCGGGTACCTCTAATGAGATCCCAAGAGGGGTTTCAGGTGATCCCAATAGAAATACACGTATGTCTGACCGCTTCCTGGAGGAGGGCTCTTTCTTACGGCTCAAACTACTTAGCATAGGCTATACCATAAATACAGATGCTTTATCATGGCTAAGCCGCGCTAGGATATATGTGAGTGGACAGAACCTCTTTACTATTACTGATTACACTGGTTATGATCCAGAAATTGGTGCTCGTCAGGGTCTTAACTCTACCCAGGGATTAGGAATTGACTTTGGACAATACCCACAACCCCGAACATTTTTAGGAGGGGTACAGTTATCTTTCTAGTTATATATAGATTTCGTTATATTTAACCATGGACAAGAAATTTTTAATCATCGCAATCCTCCTCGGATTATTTCACGTCTCCTGCGATGAAGAGCTGCTGGATAAAGTAAATCCCAATGAACTTTCTTCAGCTACTTTTTACGCAGATGGGGCACAAGCTACTGCCGCCGTTAACGGAGTGTACGCTGCACTTCAAACAACTCAGTTGTATACAAGAGAATATTTTTTCCTACATGATCTGCTTTCTGATGAAAACTTTGGCCTGGGATCTCTTGAAGCCCAAAGAGTTCAGCTGATAGCAAGATCCTTTGATGGCGCTAATGCCATCATTACTCAAGTGTGGAGAGGAGCCCACAGGGGAATTCACAGAGCCAATCTGGTAATAGATAATGTTCCCGAAACACCGCTTTCTGCGGATTATCCTGAATCACTGAGAAACCGCCACATTGGTGAGGCTAGATACTTAAGAGCTTTCTTTGCTTTTGAGCTTGTAAGTCTGTGGGGAGATGTCCCCTTCAGTGAAAATGTGGCTGGTGGGGAGGAAGCCTCTAATGGATTAGCCGTTGTCAGTGCTGACCAAATTTATGCTAGCATTATCAGTGATTTAGACTTTGCCGAGCAAAATCTTCCCAACAGATCTGAGTATAATCCGGATCAGCTGGGTAGAGCTACCAGAACAGCTGCACAAGCCCTGAAAGGAAGAGTTCAGCTATTTAGAGGAAACTATGCGGAGGCTGCTTCAGAACTTCAAAAAGTAGTAAACTCTGGCGAGCATAGATTAATGGAAGAGTTTACGGATAATCACACTGATGAAAATGAGAATAATGAAGAAGCCATATTTGAAATTCAATTCTCATTAGCCTTTGGAGGTGGAAACCGCTGGTCTGGTGATGGAAACGGTATTGCTGAAGTAACCTTTAGAGGACAGGAGTATGGTATGAAGGCATGGAGAAACGTCATTCCTTCAGAAGCCCTTGTTAGTGAACTTCTCAGAGAAGAAAAAGCAGCTGGTGTAGAAGACCCAAGAGCTGCTTTCACTATTTATCGTCCTGGTGATGCGTATAATAAGGGCCAGGATACGGTTATCGCATTTGTAACTACTCCAGATGATCTACCTTCTTGGAGAAAGTACCAAAACTACTATGATAACCTGGATGAAGTAAACCAGCAATCAGGGATTAACTTCCGTTCTATCAGATATGCTGATGTACTGCTGATGTTAGCAGAAGCCCAGAATGAGTTGGGTAACCAAGCTGACGCTCTAGCGCTACTCAACCAAGTACGCGCACGCCCAAGTGTAGATATGCCTCCTCTGCCTACTGCTACTTTCCCAGCAGGTAGTCAAGCAGAGGTATTTGAAGCCATTCAGCATGAGCGCGTGATGGAGCTGACCTCTGAGCAGACTCGTTACCGGGATATTCTACGTTGGGAGATTGGCCCACGGGTGATTCCGGCATGGGTAGCTAATAAGCATGAGCTTCTTCCTATCCCTCAGCAGGAGATAGATGCTAATGTTGCCTTAACTAATTCGGATCAGAACCCTGGATATTAGTCCAGGTCTGTTATGACATAGTGATAAAAGAAGGTTCCTATGTGGGACCTTCTTTCATTTCTCTCATACCATAATATTCCCACCCTATGCGTGCCTTATATATATGGTTTGTTAGTTTAGTAGGTCTTATGGGATGCACTCAAAAAGACCCTTCCATATCAGCTAATCAAGAGATGGCTTCCCTCCTTAAGCAGGTCGCACATGAATCATTCTTCATTCCAGAAAATATATATGCTAATCAAGTCAGAGTAGCCTACTTTGACAGCCTGATGAATACTACTCCTCATTTACGAGCTAGTTATATGCTCAAAAAAGCTATAGAATTATTGCATGCAGGGGAACCCGATAAAAGTATAGAGCTGTTAACAGGCTTATATCAAAAGAAACGGACCTCCCGTTTTATTGAAGGAATGGAAGGATATGAAGAAGACCAGATAGAACATTGGTTAGCACTTGCTCACCTGCGAAAAGGAGAACAAGAAAACTGTCTTCATCACCACACCGCTTCCTCCTGCATCATTCCCGTCAGTATAACTGGTCAGCATCAGCTCCCTGCAGGTTCCCAAGCTGCAATCAACCTGTATACAGATATTTTATCCCAGAATAGCAGAGACTTAACAGTTAGGTGGCTACTTAATGTGGCGCATATGACCCTGGGAACCTATCCAGATTCTGTTCCTGTAGATTGGCTAATTCCTCCAACTGCTTTTGAGTCAGCTTCTTCCCTTAAGCCGTTTCGGGAGATAGCTATGCAAACAGGACTAGGCGTAAATAGCCTGTCAGGAGGGAGCATAGTAGATGATTTTAATAAGGATGGGTTTCTGGATGTGATGGTGTCAGAATGGCATCCTAATGGCCAACTTAGGTATTTTGAGAATCAACTTGATGGGAGCTTCTCAGAAAAAACAAAAGAAGCAGGGCTTACGGGTCTTACAGGAGGGATTAATATTCTACAAGCTGATTACAATAATGATGGGTGGCTAGATGTATTTGTCCCCCGCGGAGGGTGGCTATATGAGTCTGGTACATTTCCTAATTCTCTTCTCAGAAATAATGGAGATGGGACCTTTACTGATGTAACGAAAGAGGTGGGATTACTATCCCTACATCCAACTCAGACGGCTGTTTGGACAGATGCTAATCTTGATGGCTGGTTAGATCTTTTTATAGGCAATGAATCCTCAGGCCCGGAAGACATCCATCCTTGTGAATTATTCCTTAATCAGGATGGTCTTCATTTTGAGGAGGTAGCCGCCGCCGCTGGGGTAGCATTAGTAGCTGATACATCCCAGGTTAATGACTGGTATGTAAAGGGCGTAACTACAGGGGATTTTAATGGGGATGGATGGGAAGACTTTTATGTTTCTGTCTTCCATCCTCATCACAGCAATATTTTATTCAGGAATGAAGGGACTAGCGAAGGCGGACACGTACGGTTTACAAATGTAACTCAAGAAGCAGGCATAGCAGAGGCTCAC
>JBCCLI010000570.1:0-3415 GCA_039026975.1 Bacteroidota bacterium
ACCTGAACTCAAAGAATGTCATGATATACAAAGGGAAGTTTAACGGATTGGTAGATCTGGATTTTTTACTGAAGGGAGATTACCTGGAATCCATAGGAAGCATTCAGGCCGTCTGGTACGGAACAGAACTGGGCGAAATCTACATTAATGAAATCCTCAAATGCCAGAGGCTGGATTCCTACCACCGAAATATTATTAATGTCTATACCATCTTCACGCTTATTGGATGGAGCATGGAGGCGGGTGTGGTACATAATGGAAACTCTACCGGCGTGATTAACTGGGACAGGATAAAGAAAGCCAGAAAGAAGATTAAGGCTATTTATGCATCCATACAAGGATAGGAAAACGGTCCTAAATCTCTTCCAAAAGAATCCACGAATACACTAATGGACACAAATATGAGGGGGGAAATTCGTGCTGATTAGTGTATTCCTGGCAGTAAATTATCTGTTTATTTCTCAGCTATTGGCATTTCTACTAAAGAAGAATCAAGACTAGTATCCAGCAACTCCAAAATCTCCCTACAGATCACATCCGCATTTTCCTTCTTGGTATATATGCTGGTATGGGTTCCATTCAGGATAAAGACTTCTCCATCTGAGGAAAGATTCGCAAAATCCTTATGCAAATCCAGGTTGATTTGTCCTGCCTCATCGGGGTCCATTCCCTTTTTGCGGTAGAACTCTCTTCCTGCCTCACTCATAGGTTGACCGCCCACGAATACCCGTATAGGCCTGGAACCAAAATCTGTGGTTTCAGCAGCTCGCTTTAGGTTGGTATGATAGTGTGCCATTTCCATGGCAGCAGTCCGAGCTAGCATACCTTCGTGAGTAAAAGCTGTAATGCAGTCATTTACGTCTTTAGGTAATCCTTCTCCTGGAAGTATTCGACCCCAGATACTCTCATACAGTCCCAATATGCCCATATCTGCCAACACACCTAGCGCATAATAGGAATTGACCATAAGTTTCATCGTAGGAGAATTCTGCTTAGGAAGATCCAGCTTTTCCACTCTATCCGGGTGGGTACAATCCATGAAGACCAGGGCTTCCACTTCAGCAGGGTAAAGCTGTGTATACACCCGAATGAAAGATCCTCCTATGGAATGCCCTGCCAAGATATAGGGAGGCTTTTCCCCTGCTTTCTCCAATAACTCGTGTAATTCATGAGATATGGTTTCTGGGTCTCTTGGGGTACGGCAGGCATCACTATAGCCTATCCCGGCTCTGTCATAGCGAACTACTCGCATGCTATCTTTGAGGCCCTCGCTCAGCCAGTGGTAGTATTCTTCAGGAGTTCCTGAGCCCCCTTCTATTACTAGGGTGGGTTTAGTGGGGTGCTTTTCTCCATAACTATTGATATGGAGTTTGAAACCTCCAACATCTACAAGCTTCCCTTTAGGTTCATAAGATTTAGCCTTGAATAGACGGAAGGCTAAACCGGAAAGAATAATAATTACAAGGATGGAGCCAATCGAAAGGCCGATCCACTTCAGTATTGTTAAGAATAGTTTCATACTTATTGATTTTTTATGGGTGAGGTAACTACTGCCTGATAGCTGAGGCTTTCTGTCTTTTCTGCCATCTGTAAAATCTCTTGACAGATGAGATCTGCATTTTCCTTAGTGGTGTAGATGCTGTTATGGTGCCCATCAACGACTATATGCTTATTATCTGTAGACAGCTCGGCTATTTCGCGTTGGAGCTCTACCCATTTGGGGTTAGCATCTTTACCGTTATATTTTTTACCTGCCGTAAATACCCTGATGGGGATGTAGCCGAACTCATGAGCTTCTCTGGCCTGATCATAGCCGGCCTTATCCCAGCTAGCTTCATCCCTTAGTCCTCGGATATACTTTCCATTTAAGGTGTAATCGTAAAATCTCGCATTGACCTCATCAGGCAGTTCGTCAACGCGGAGCACAGAACCGTTATACCTATCAAACAGGCCTAGAATGCCCATGTCTCCTAAAACAGCTATTGCATTCAAGATATTAGTCAAATCTGGACGACTTGACATCTCTAGTCTCTCTCTTTGGTCTGGATGACTGGAATCCAGAAAAGCCATACCCACCACCTCATCTGGATAAAGGGAAGTAAATACGCGTATGTAAAGGCCACCGAAAGAATGTCCAGCCATGATATAGGGAGGCTTTTCTCCAGCTTTCTCAAGTAGCGTATGTAACTCACGGGCTATAGTTTCCGGATCTCTTGGCGTTCCGCTTAAATCACTATATCCTATCCCTGCCCGATCATAACGGACTACTCTCATGCTATCTTTAAGTCCTTCACTTATCCAATGGTAGTGCTCAGTAGGGATGCCTTGACCCGTTTCTAAGACAAGGGTAGGTTTGGTACTTTTTTCTCCAGCAGTACGGATGTGCAGGTTAAATCCTCCCACATCTACAAGTTCTCCAGGTGGGGTAGGCTTAGGCCCGAACAAACGAAATGATAAGCCTGCTAATATGATGATGCCTAAAATTGATCCTATGGATATTCCGATCCATTTCAACACTTTAATGAGAATCTTCATGATAATGATTTTTGAAATTGTCTATTGAATAATGGCTATACGCTATTGGGATGGCCGTTAGTAGGAGGTAAATTCTACCATAGCCAGATTGATAATTCGTTTTCTATAGTTCTACCGTCTGGATGGTCTCTATGGCGTCAGAAACTATCTGTGGCATCATGTAGTCTGGCCTTGGTTGGATTTGGAAGAGGTCGTTAGAGAGTAAGTCATAAGACAGCTCCTTCAGGTAGAAGGTGAGGGGCTTATTCGCCATCAGCAGGCTTATACGTACGTCCTTCTCAGCGTGAGAAAAGATGTATTGAAGAATGGTTTCATCTTTCTTCTTGTCAAAATCAGTCTCCTCATAGTCTGATGCTTCAACTGGGGATCCATTCACTGTCATTTCCGCAATGTGGAGGTCATTTTTGGCCAGAAGGTTGACCATTATTATGGCCCTCTGTGGGCTGAGGGTAAAATCGATAAACCGCTTTCCTGCTCGTATGCTATCATGGTGAAGGATGATTTCACAGGAGGCTAAGGGCCGATTTTCTGTTTTTTTGAATGTCTTAATGAAGGGATGGGACAGGACCAGCTCTTCAGGTAGAGTTCCTTTGTCAGGGTTTTCTCCAAAAAACTGATCCAGGAATGGATCCATTTTGTCATTGAAACTTCCCCAATAGGAGATGTTCAGGTCAGCATTTTGGTAGTACCTGATAAAGTTGACCTTCCTTTTGTTTTCATTAAATCCACTATTGGCAGTGGCTATTCCAAACAGAATAAGCGTAATGCCCACTAGCCCGAGCCTTACGTATTTAAGGTTGCTAGCTAGTGAGAAAACAGGAAGTAATAGCCCAAATACGAGTACCAGTAGAAAGGAACTTAAGGCCATAGCCATCAAGCC
>JBCCLI010000571.1:0-3411 GCA_039026975.1 Bacteroidota bacterium
CCTTCCATCAGCTCAAATAATAGTTCCAGGCTATCCAGAATAATCTGGTGATCATCAACTAGAAATACTTTAATAGAAGCAGACATGAAAAGAAGAGATATTTGCTTTAATATTACTTTTATTAAATAATTACTCTTAATATACTTTTTTATAAGAAACGATGAAGGTTATTTAGCTATTGATTAAAGTAGGGATTATTAAGTGAGCTAAATATTTCTTTATAACTCATCTTCTATCATATGAAAAATAGAAATACTCACTCCGTTCTCCCAGCCAACAGTCAGGCTCCTGCAAATAAACACGGGCGTAGAATTTAAGTTGATGCTTGTAGCCTTTCTTGCAATGAAGATCCTTATCAGGAATAAACAATGATATTTCTTCAAAATGACTGTTATCATAGCGTGGGACAAACGATTCATTAATAGCGACGTAACCATCTTTAGTCTTGTTAACCCCATCATAATCTTTGAGTGGTTTGCCACTTTTAAATAAAAAATAGGCTGCTAACCGACAATCTAAACCTTTTAAATTCTTCGCATTCAAATCAACTTTAATTTCTATTCCACTTACACCGTCTTTGTAGGCATTATAATCTGTAATCAGATTATTGAAAATAATTTCCGATTCTGAACACTTTGTTCGTAAGATTATTTTAGATGACTTATAGTTATAGAAAAGATCAATGGTTACTTTTTCATAACTGACAACTACTCTTCCTTTTCCATCAATATCAATCACCATTTCTTGCCCATTTTTGATTTTATAGTAAAAGCTACGGTCATTGTAATTTACTTCTAAGATTCTATCTGCTTTATTAACTTCGAAACTTTTGGAATACCCCCCAGAGAATACTCCTAGTGGAGTTATAATATCTTTAGCTAGGTCAACAGAGAATCCACTTTCGGTATCAAGGCAAAAACTAAAAGGTAATGCGGGTGGCTGCCAACAACCAAAAACCTCTTTGGTATCTTTAGAAAATCCAATACCTTTAATTAGAATCAGGGTGATGATAACTAATAAGCTCTTTTTTATATTGTTAGATTCCATTAATTATGTTTTTATAATTTAAATTTTACAACTACTCAAAATAATAGTTTATACCAATTTGAACGCTTATAATGGTGTAATCAAGATCCTCATCCAGATCTGAAACATCTCTCCCAGATAGGGAAGTATTACCAAAGTTTCCAAAGTCTGCCCTGAAGAGGCCACTAGCACTTAGGTTTGGGATGAAAAAATAATGTACCCCTCCCCCAATGGCGCCTCCCCATCCACTACTCTCAGATTCAAAGAAAGTAATCTGGTCGAAGGTTATAGGGTCTATGGTCAGGTTCTGATTACTCAAGGAAGCTTCCACAAAAGGCCTAACTGCTCTCAGGGTAGCCCCAAAATTATACCGTCCCCCTATGTGAAAATTAGATATACGATACGTATCAAAAGAGAAATCACTAGAGATCCCTGCCACTCCGTACTCAGCAAACACCTCAATATTTTGGGTGATGCCATAGCCAGCACGTATGCTGATTCCAATCCCACCATCTGAGACATCATCTATCTCTCCGAAGTAAAGGCTTTCACTACTCCATGAGGTAAATTGTCCGTTGAGGTTAAGGAAGAACCCCTGGGTGGAGGAGACTATATCCTGGGCATAAGTGGTACCGATAAATAACCATGCCCATATAAGAAGTACATGTTTCTTAGAATGATACATAAGAATTAGTAATTAAGGGTGATATTCGTTGATTTAAGTTTGATTCTATTTAGCCTAAGGCCTTTGTTGAAGATGACTTTGGTGCGGGAGAGATTACTATACTCAGGATAGCTAACGGTCAGCCACTGCCCATCCACCGTCTGTACAGCCTGAAGCTCAAAGGCCAGAAAGGCCTTCTTCCTCCCATCAGATCTTCGAACCTTCTTAATGATAGCTTTTATCTTAGCACCTCTTGGAATCACCAGATACTCCCCTTGGTAGACAGGACTCGTAGTATTCAGATATACAATCTGCCCTTCACGAGTATTTTCTGACGTTAACCTTTCAGAAAGACTGGCTGACAGAAAGGTATCAGGTATGCGTAGCCTTACCTTTCCTTTGGGTTTATTCTCTGGCTGAGGTGGTGTGGGCACCACTTCTTCTTCAACAGTATTTGAGGGGGCACTTTCTCCCCTATCTATGGATTCCGATTTCCTCTCGGAAGGCTCAGGCTTAGCTACTCTCTGTGTGCGTTCAGTAACGTCTTCAGCTTTAGGTGTAGGTTTATTCCGCTTTACAGGAGTCTGCTTAGCTTCTTTCTCTACTAGTTCCTTTCTTTCAGAAGTTCCAGCCTTTCTCTCTGATACTTCCCTTTCTTTTGTATTGGCAGGAGTATTATCTGTGTCATATTTCTCTATAAAAGCTATCGATCCTGGCTCATTCTGTTGGGAGAGAATTTCTCCTGACTGATAAGCCCGCTGATCCGAAAGCCCCTCACCCCCAGTTTCTGTTATGGCCAGTGGATCTTCCTGCTCAGTCTCTGAGGAGGGTTCTTCTCGTGAGCCTCGATTCATTCCCAGGATAAGAATGACCAAACAAAAGAGAGCTGCGCCAGCCAAAATTCTTAAATCCAGGTCAAATGGTAGAGATACCTTTTTTAATGAAGCTACTGGCAGCTTAGGAAGTAGCCCTTTTACATCCAGAGGCGCTTTTGTTAGCCCAGGCGAAGCCGTTAGTTTCTGGCTGATAAGACGTGGGTCTACCTTTCCTCCTGGATAAATTTTCTCCAAATCCCGAATGACCTGCTGTGTATTTTGGTAACGCCTTGAGAGCTGCTTATGCGTCAATTTCTTGATAACCTGAACCAAGCTCCGGTTAATTCCGGAAAGCTGAATAGTAGGAGGCTTATGCGCAATCTGATACATCAGGGAGGCTTCGCTATTAGCTGCATATAATGTATGCCCAGATAGCATCTCATGTAACATTACCCCTAAAGCATATAGATCAGAAGCATGAGAAGGGGCTTCTCCCCTTACCAGCTCAGGCGCAAGGTATTCCAGGGTTCCTATGACACTATTCTGTCGGGTCATGCGCTCAGCATGTTCCAGTCTTGCAATCCCAAAATCCATGAGCTTCACAAACCCCCTATGGGTGATCATAATATTTCCGGGCTTCAGGTCTCTATGCATAATCCCTAGTTCATGGGCAGCCCCCAGTCCCTCTAATACTTGCAGCCCAATTTTGATTGTTTCTCTCTCTGAGATATTTCCTTGTAACTTTAGTACATCATCCAAAGCCAGCCCCTTCACGTATTCCATGACAATGAAGTGGTTAGCTTCAAACTCCTGGAAATTGAAAAGAGTAGCTACATTAGGATGAGATATGCGTGCAGAAAGATGGGCTTCATTCTGGAAACGTTTAAATGAGTCAGGATTATTTAC
>JBCCLI010000572.1:0-3405 GCA_039026975.1 Bacteroidota bacterium
ATGGCAGCTGCCATGTCTTACAACTTCTTTTTCTCCCTCTTTCCTTTACTTTTTCTCTCCTTAACGGTCATTCCTTATTTACCCGTTACGGAATTTGACCTACAGGAAATCATCATAGATTACCTCCAGCAAATCCTCCCTGCAGCTACGCGCCCCTTATTGGAGTCCATCATTGCCTCTTTGAAAGATATCCCTTTCCAGCTAATCATCCTAAATGTCTTTCTGACCCTTTACGGGGCTACCCGTGGTATCATAGCCATGATGAAGGCCTTTACTAAGGATGAAGAAAGTTATGAGATCTTTAAACGGAGAAACATCTTCCAACTATACGGAATAGCTTTTCTCATTCTCATTGTACTGGGAACCTTAGTGGCCGTTTCTATAGGAGTTTTGATTACGGGAGAATCTTTCATCCAATACTTAAGGGTGGAGGGTATGTTGGGTAAATCCTTCTACCTTATTTTGTTAAAAGCGCTGAACTCCCTGGTCCTCCTATTCTTAATCTTTTTTAGCATTTCAGTAATTTACTACCTGGCACCTGCTACCCGACAGCGCTGGAATTTTATCACCCCTGGAACCACCATAGCGGGAATTTTGATGTGGTTAACCCTGATAGGATTTCAGTATTTCTTCAGCAGCTTTTCTAGTCTAAACCAGATTTATGGGTCAGTGGGAGCCGTCATCTTACTGATGATATGGTTCTACTATATTTCCATCATTCTCCTCATAGGCTTTGAGCTGAATGCAGCCATAGACATAGCTTCCTATTACAGGAAAGGAAAAATCAAGCTACATATTAAAGAAAAGAAAGAGGAGGAAGTGGTGTTATAAGAATGAACTGTAGAGGCGCAAGATTTTGTAGAGATGCAAGATTTTGCGTCTCTACAGTAATTTGCGTCTCTACAGTACCTGTATATCTTATTGTTTGCTCTCCATATACTCTAGGGCTAAGTTAGCCAGCACTTTTACGCCATTCACAAATCCCCCTTCATCTATGTAAAAGTCAGGCGTATGGTGTGGTGCTGCATCTTTAGGAGCTACTTCTGAAGGTCTTCCCCCTAGAAAAACGAACAAGCCAGGGGCTTCCATGGCGTAGTAAGAAAAGTCTTCAGCTCCCGTTCTAGCTACTTGTAAGTGCACGTTATCTTTTCCTACGGATCTTTCCAGGGTGGAAACCATATCCAGGGTCAGGTCAGGATTGTTATAGGTAACCGGGTATCCCTTGAAAATCTCTACTTCTGCTACAGCACCTGAAGCAGCAGCAATGGTGGTAGCAGTGTGTTTAATTTTCTTATGGATTAGGTCCTGCATGTCCGTATCCAGGGTTCTGATGGTGCCTATCATTTCACATTCTTCAGGGATGATATTATTTCTGATACCCCCTCTGATAAGCCCCACAGAGATGACAGCAGCTTCCTTGGTTAATTCTGTTTGTCTACTGATGATGGTCTGTAGTCCCATCACTATCTGAGCAGAAGCCACAATGGGGTCTACCCCTCCCCAAGGCTGTGATCCATGGGACTGTCTTCCTCTTACGAGAATGCGGAAACGGTCGGCGGCCGCTAAAGACCCTCCCGGCTTATAGCCTATGTGGCCTACCTCCAGTTGAGAATTTATGTGCAAGCCAAAGATAGCTTCCACCTTAGGGTTCTCCATGACTCCTTCTTCCACCATGAGTTTGGCGCCTCCCTCTTCTCCTACAGGAGCGCCTTCCTCTGCTGGTTGGAAAATAAACTTGATGGTTCCGGGGATATCCGCTTTGACTTCAGAAAGGATTTCAGCTACCCCCATGAGAATGGCCACGTGGGTATCATGTCCACAGGCATGCATGACGCCCGTTTCTATCCCATTGTACTCAGAGATGACCTTGGAGGCAAAGGGAATATCTACTCTTTCTGTAACAGGCAGGGCATCCATATCTGCTCTCAGTCCCACCACAGGACCCGGCTTTCCCCCTTCTAGCAAGGCTACTACCCCTGTATGTGCTATACCTGTTTGCACGTCCATACCTAGTGCTTTGAGATGATTAGCTACGTATTCAGCCGTTTTAAACTCTCTGTTGGATAATTCAGGATTAGCGTGTAGATGTCTCCGCCACTCTACCACTTTAGCCTCTATGGCCTCTGCTTTTTCACTGATAATACTTTCCAGGCCATGCTGCGCCTTCAGAGAGGTTAGGCAAGCTGCAAATGAGAAGCAGATGCCTGCTAGGAGTAATTTTTTCATGTTGAGTTAAGGCTTGTAATTGACAGTTAGATATAAGCTGTGGAAGGAAGGCACATTTTTCTGTAGTCCACCGAGCACTTCCATACACAGCCTAAAATAATGAATAAGTTAAGCCAATATTAGGACGCATTCAAATGTGATTTCAGTTAGAGAGTTTTTGAATTTAGGAGAATATCTTATCTTACCATTAGCAGCTTTACAGAAAGAATATGAAGAAACATCAACTCTGGCCTTTTAGTCTCATTGCCTTGGCCATGCTGATTTGGGGGGTAGCCTCCTGTTCAGATAACCTGGCTAAAAGCTCCTCCACAGAGGAAGATCCCAATTATAATCCAGAGGCTGTGCTAGATAGCCTGGGAATCATTCCTCCTGTCCCTTCCCCACCCATAGCTAATTATGTAAATGCAGTACAAACCGGAGACCTGCTATTCCTGGCCGGTAAAGGTCCTCGCAAAGAAGATGGCACTAACATCACGGGAAGGTTAGGGAAAGACCTCACCATAGAAGAAGGATATGCAGCTGGAAGATTAGTAGCTATTAATCATATAGGTGTATTGAAAGCTGAACTAGGTGATCTGAAGCGTGTAAAACGAATCGTACGTGTGCTGGGTATGGTCAACTCTGACTCAGCATTTACAGACCAGCCCAAGGTGGTAAATGGGTATTCTGACCTGATGGTAGAAGTATTTGGAGATAGGGGCAAACATGCTCGGGCAGCAGTGGGTATGGCTGCTTTACCGGGAAACATAGCCATAGAAGTAGAAGCCATAGTAGAAATAGAATAAGCCTAATTAGCTATTTATCTCTCCTTCTAGGGAGAAGTACGTCAATGTAATCGCCGAAAAGCCCTTTGCTGATGAAATGGAGGCATACTACCTTTCTGATACTATTTACGCTCATCCTCAGTGGTCTCCAAGCACAGCAAGCTATCCTTGATTCCCTCCTGAGAGACTTCCATCAAAATGATAGCCTTCTCCCATACGAGGCTTTTGAGCTTATAGCGGATTCACTGGAATCTGCCGAGAGTTGGGCGGATGCAGAGGTATTTTCAGATAGTATATACAAACTTGGGGTTTCTCTGAATGACACCATTCTCGCCTATGCGGCCTTATATCCGCTAAGTAGAGCGGTGAGAACCTTGGAAGATTCCGTAAAAGGGGATAGCATATTTAAGGAAGC
>JBCCLI010000573.1:0-3383 GCA_039026975.1 Bacteroidota bacterium
ATCTCCTTTTTCATAGGAGGAATTTACATTGGTGCCTGCCATAAATCCCCTGACCCATCTCCAACGTAAATTTTTTTGAGACATACGTTCTTTTCTCACAGCGGGCCTGATAGATAAGTTTCCTCTGTCTATAACATCTCCTTCGGCGTTCACCATAGGGGTAATTTGTACTTGTACATAGAAATTGCTTGTGGAAGCTACTTCAAACTCTATGATATTTAGGTCTGGTGAAAACCCTTCCTTAAAATGATTGATGCTGGTAAATTGCCAGGTAACAGCGGTAGTGCCAGTAACGCGTAATTCTATGGACTGAACAAAACTCGCGCTGAGGTTTACTTCCCCGGATTGGGCCTGGGTAAAAAATGGTGATAGAAACAGGCTAAAGCATAGAACGAACATTGGTGTTTTCATGGTAAGTGGTTAAATGTACAATAGGCTAATAGGGGAAGGATAATAGAAGGTACATTTCTCCTGGAAGAGAAGCTGGTTAAAATTCAGCTATTGCTGTCAGCGTCAGTTGACCTGTGTAAGTTCCTGGGATAATGTTCTGATCCAAGAGGGGGGGGAGGTTATTGTGTTGAGTCTGGTTTGCTCTTCCAAATCCTATACGGAGGCTGTACTGGTTACTTTGGGCATCTCCTGCATTACCATCTATTCCAGGCGTAATAAGGGTAAAGGGAGTAAGGAAATAGTTCCCAAAAAACACATCTCCCCAAGAATAAGTTCCGGCCGTTGATGAACTGCTCAACTGGCCATCCTCCCAGTCCCACTTAAATCCCCGTTCTGAATAAGCGGTAGAAATGATTCCGGGCCTAAGGGTCAAGTTCCCCATATCTATGGTTTCTCCCGTGGCTGAGGTCATCTGAGTTACACTTACTTGTATAGAGAAGTTAGTGGTAGCAGAAACCTCATAGTCTATCCTGTTTTGAGAAGGCGGATATCCATCTAAGTATTGGGAGACGGTGGTAAATGTCCAGCTCACCCCACCTGTCCTAGTTATGGTTAAACCCAAGGAAGAAGGCTCCATAGCGGCAGAGACATTGATCTCATCTGTTTGAGAAATAGATAATAGAGGGAGAGCTAGCAAGATGCATAAATAAAGTTTCCGCATAATTAGGCAGTTTAGAAACTATAGCCACTCAGAAGCTAATAACATGTTATAACTAAGATTACTTCAAAATTGAGTAAGGCCCACAGATTATCAAAAGTGAATTCAGCTAAAGTCTGTCATTGGAAAGGAGTATGAGACATTCCATCTATTTCTAACCACATCTTGTAGATGAAATGAAACGGACAGGTGTTAATCTCAGTATATCAGTAAGAGGGATAACTAGCCAGGAATAAGCTGAAATCATTATGTGGAAATTCTTCATCCATCTGCTAGTTATATGTGTGCTGACCGTCATCAGCCAAGTAGGAGGCATCATTTACGGGCTTGTTTTTCTGATGCTGAGAAAGAGACATATTCTCACCCGGCTTAGCATATTTATGCTCATCTACCTGCTCATAAGTTTTTTTCTGCTTCCACCGCTAGCCAAGTTAGGAGGGAGAGTACCCATAACAAGCGGAGAGTGGGTAAGACCAGTTTCAGCCTATGTCTATCTACTAAATAGAAATTATGTGAAACCGGAACTCAACCAGGTGCTGCAAGATCAGGCTGAAAAACTTCAACGTACCCATCCCGGTATACAGCTTGTCTATCTGGATGCAGGCTTTCCTTTTTGGGAAGAATTTCCCCTTTTACCTCATAGAAGTCATAATGATGGAGAAAAAGTAGACCTAGCCTTCATCTACCAGAAAAATGGTACCCTACTGAATGATAAGCCCTCCCTGAGTGGGTATGGCGTATTTGAAGAGCCTAAGAATCAGGAGAGGATTACTACCCCCAGATGCTTAAGAGAGGGGTACTGGTGGTACGACTATAATAAATATGCTACGTTTTGGACCTTAGATCCGGATATAAGTGTACATGGACCTGCTACAGCTACTTTAATGAGGAACCTCATTCAGGATAGAAGAGTAGGAAAAATTCTCTTGGAACCACATCTCGTGAACAGGTGGAAACTAGATAAGCGTAAAGCCAGGTTTCACGGTTGTTATGCCGTCCGCCATGATGATCATGTACATGTTCAATTATAATTAAGTTATAGGGTTTCCGGTATAGCCGTTAGAATAATTGTACCTGTATATGTGCCGGGAGAAATATTCTGATCTAGCATGGGAGGAAGACCATTATCTACTATGTGGCCTTTGGCTCCCATTCCTATCATGAATACATACTGATTTTGAGAAAAATCACCTGCATTGCCGGTAGGCCCCGGTACTACGAGCGTCCTTGGCGAAGTTAACTTATCTCCGAAGAAGATGTCCCCACGGGTGACGCCTTTATGGTTTGTGGTATATGCGCTCTCATCTCCTTCACTCCATTCCCATCTGCTACCTCTATCTCCCAGATACTCATCTTTTACGCCTGGCCTTAGAGAAATATTCCCTAGATTAAGTTCATCTCCATTAGCATTAGTCATAGCAGTAATTTGGCATTGGACGGAAAAATTGACGGAGGAGGCAACCTCATACTCCACCATTCTTTTATGAGCTAAAAAGCCATTTTTGTAATCGTTGATAGTAGTAAAGGACCAGCTAATATCCCCTCCTGTGGTAATCCGTAACTCTATGGACTCTGTAAAGGCAGCAGAAATATTGATATCATCTGCCTGGGCAAAAAGTCCAGAAGGGAAAGCTAGGAGAAGGAAATAGAGGAAATCTCTCATGACTAATGTTGATTTATGACTACAGTAAGGGCGAAAAATCTTTGGACCCTACTATAAGGCTTCCGGTATAGCCGTCAGGGTCATGGTGCCTGTATAGGTGCCGGGGGTGATATTTTGTTCTAATAAGTTGGTAATGGGTAAATTATCGAAGGTGGCTTTTGCTCCCAATCCCAGCCCTAATTGAAATTCATTTTCTACATAACCACCTGCATTTCCTTGGCTACCTGGTAGGAGTATTGTTTTATCAGAACTAGTGGGGGTCCAGATAGCAGATTTTCTCCAGCCATTAGCGGTACTTTTTACATAATAATCCCCAGGGGCAAAATCCCAACGGACGCCTTCCTCCGCTGCCCTGGCTTCAGGCACAAATAATCTGACAGCAATATTTCTTAAGTCCACTTCATTTCCATTTCCATCAGACATGGGCGTCATGCTCATGGCTACGGAGAAATTATTAGAAGAAGAAACCTGGAAAGTGACCATGTTTGCCCCAGGATTAAATCCGGTTTCATACTCCGTGATGGTAGAAATGACCCAGTCTACATTGGCATTTCCTACTATTTTCAGATCTATGAACGTGCTAAAGGCAGCAGAAATATTGATATCTTCTGC
>JBCCLI010000574.1:0-3379 GCA_039026975.1 Bacteroidota bacterium
CCGAGGCCCATCACGAAGTGATTGCACTATTATTGCCTAATCAGTAAAACAGAGTTCTGACCTAGAATAGGTCAAACAAATTTCAAAAATAATGATCTGTCATGCCGCAGGGCTTTAGGGTAGGCATTAGGGCCATGCGGCATCTCGCGTAGCTTTTGCCAAAAGTCTAAGATTTCAGTGTTTCGCTAGATCCCGTTTGATTCCTCTACCTATACGCATAAGCCCAACGGAATGATAAAGAAAGGATGATCCTAGGTTGAGTATTCAGAGAAATAGAGTTCCATACCGAGCTTAGCAAGAATCTGTAAGCTTCTTACAGAGAGAGTACCGCCCCCTCCAGAAGCATCTGATCTGACTTGGAACCCTATGTCAGCAATGTAGGAACCTGGGGGTAACTTTTTCTCTATGTCAACTAACCAGTTTTGTAGAATGTATAACTGAGCGGGTAACTCCCATTCATCCTCTGCCAGGTAAGCAATTTTTTGCCCCGAGTCAGGCTGATAAATATTAATAGCCATTCATTCCCTATGCCGTCACCAGATACATCTTATCTCGTACCTCCTTCAGATCATCTCTGCTTACATATTCATCAAAGTCCATCAGCTTATCCAGTACGCCAGTAGGGGTGATTTCAATCACTCTGGTAGCTACCGTATCCATAAACTGGTGGTCATGAGAATTCACCATCACGGTACCCGGATAGTCAATCAGGTTATTATTGAAAGCGGTGATAGATTCCAGGTCCAGGTGGTTCGTAGGCTCATCCATGATGAGGAAATTAGGCTCCTGTAGCATCATTCTAGCTATCATGCAGCGCATCTTCTCACCACCAGAAAGTACCGTACAGTTTTTCAGGGTTTCCTCACCTGTGAATAGCATCTTTCCTAAGTACCCACGTACAAAGGCCTCTTCCTTATTCTCAGAGAACTGACGCAGCCATTCTATCAGGTTAAGCTCCTTATCCGTGAAAAACGCTGAATTATTCAAGGGCAGGTAAGCTGGCTTAATGGTAACGCCCCACTTATAGTCTCCAGAATCGGCTTCCATATTGCCCATGATGATTTCAAAGAGGGCTGTAGTAGCTAAACTATCTCTGGAGAATATGGCCACCTTGTCTCCCTTCATGATCTCCAGGGTAACATTGGAGAAGAGCGTTCTCCCTTCCAGCGTTTTGCTTAGGTTATGAACTTCAAGTACTTGTTTCCCGGCTTCTCTTTCCTGCTTGAATATGATACCAGGATATTTTCTGCTAGAAGGCTTCATGTCTTCCAGGCTTAGCTTACTCAGGAGTTTTTTCCTACTGGTAGCCTGGCGTGATTTAGAGGCATTGGCGCTGAAACGCTCAATGAAGGACTGTAACTCCTTACGCTTATCTTCTATCTTCTTATTCTTTTCAGCTCTCTGCTTTAGTAAGAGTTGACTGGCTTCATACCAGAAGGAATAGTTTCCTGTGTGCATGGAAATCTTCCCAAAGTCTATGTCTACGATATTGGTGCAGACGGCATCCAGGAAGTGGCGGTCGTGAGATACCACGATCACAATGTTTTTATAGTCTGCCAGAAAATCCTCTAACCAGGAGATAGTCTCTACGTCCAGGTCATTTGTAGGCTCATCCAGTAGAAGGATATCAGGATTCCCAAATAGGGCCTGTGCCAGCAGGACCCTTACTTTCTGGTTACCGTTGATCTCACGCATGGTAGCATAATGGAGAGACTCAGGTATCCCCAGGTTGGAGAGAAGCTCAGCTGCATCCGCTTCAGCATTCCATCCATCCATGTCCTCATATTCTCCACTCATCTCAGCCGCCTTTAGACCATCTTCATCACTGAAATCAGGTTTGGCATAAATGGCATCTATGGCTTCTTTCAACTCCCACAGTTTCTTATTCCCCATAATCACTGTCTGCAAAACAGGAATTTCATTGAATTCAAAGTGATCTTGCTTTAATACAGACATTCTCATGTCAGCACCTATGGATACAGAACCTGTATTGGGGTCTATTTCTCCAGAGAGAATCTTGAGGAAGGTAGATTTACCTGCTCCATTAGCTCCTATGATGCCATAGCAGTTTCCAGGCGTAAACTTTAGGTTTACATCTTCAAACAGGGTTCTTTTTCCAAAACGAAGGGAAAGATTTTGTACTGTAATCATAAATGGGTAACGCTTCTTGCTTAAAATCGGGGCGAAGTTACGCAAATTTATCTGTAAGGACGAATGAACTAAGGAGAAATGCCTTACACCTTTTGAATTTTTTATATACTTGTAAATCAACCACCTCATAAACCATTTTTCTTCATGCCAGATCAAACGCCTGTCATCCTTCTCGCCTTTGCTAATGACCGCCAGGGAACCTTTCTAAGAAACATTAGCCAAGAGCAGCAAGCCATCTCAGATGCCTTAAAACCTGCGGAAAGAAACGGATGGGTACAGGTGGAAATCATAGCTGCCGCCACTGTTCAGAAAATCATAGATACTTTTCTGGAGTATAAAGACAGAATCGTGCTGTTTCACTATGGGGGCCATGCTGATGGAGAGTCTCTGTTACTTTCTTCCGGGGACAACGCTACCGCTGTAGACGCTCAGTCTTTTGCTGCATTTTTGGCCCTCCAGAAAGGGATGAAGCTGGTCTTCCTGAATGGGTGTGATACCTACCAGCAAGCTGAAGCCCTAGAGCAGGCAGGGATAGGCCAAGTCATTGTGACGGATAGGGAGATAGATGATGAGGCAGCTAAAGATTTTGCCAGGTACTTTTATGGAGGGCTAGCTCAGAAAAGTAATGTGAAATCAGCCTTTGATCAGGCAGAAACCATCGTGAAATTAGGTAAAGGGGGGGCTACCCGCGCCCTGTACTGGAGTGAGAAACAAATAAATCCTGAAAAGACCTATGATGAGGCACCATGGGAACTGTTTGTAAACCCCAGCGCTGATGCCAGCTGGAACCTGGCCCAAAATGAGCTAGGGATTATCCTGGATAGCCTCAGAGGAAAAATGAGAAACGATAAAACTGAGCAGGTGCTTCGTGAGCTAGGAGAATTAGCCGCTGCAAAAAACTCAGAATTTGAAAACGAGATTACCCTCTTATCCACCAGATTTAAGTCTCTCAAGAAAAAAAGAAACCTGGGATTACTGTCTACAAGTGAAGCTTCCCTGGAGAATAACAAGATTAACTATGCTGTGCTGGAGCTAATGGACATGATAGAAGAGCAGGGATTGTAATACCTTTAAGTATTATCTTTCTGAAAGTTTAGGGAAAAGATTCATCTTTGTAGGAAAGGGAAAGGCCCTAGATGAATATTGTGAAGCTGTTTCCCCTGTGGCTTCTGTATGCATGTATTTGCCTCTCCTATCCTGCTGCAAATGCGCAGCAAGGGGATAAACA
>JBCCLI010000575.1:0-3365 GCA_039026975.1 Bacteroidota bacterium
ATTTCCATGGCCTTTTCATAAATGGGATCCACGAAAAAGAGGAAGCCAACGGCAAGTCCTAGAAAAAGGGGAAGGGGCGCATCAATGGTGGCAGTAATGCCCAGTCCTATGAATAAGGAAGCCAGGAAGAAGGACCATCCGTATTTTGGCTCTCCTTTTTTATCATAGTGGAGTCCTCTCTTTTGTGCTCTTCTGTATTTTTTTCTGAGCCTTCTTTGTTCTCTACGGCTAAGATCTTCGAAGGGGATCATATTATCCCTTTCTACTTCATTGACTGTGGGGTCATTAAGATTCCTGTGGATATCATCTGGGTGGAAGCTGCTTTTGGGGGCACCTTCTACTACTTCATATTCATTGATGTCGAACTTACTGTCTTCCTGACCAGTCATATGCATACTTAGCTTTGGTGTGTATGTGTTCTTCTTTCTTACTTAAGAAGTAACGAAAAAGTTATGAATTTGAAGAGACCTAATCTGCATAACACTCTCATAATAAGACAAATTCTCATGAAAAAGGTGGCTTTTTTAAACCTTACTAAGTTTTTTGGATCAAAACGCATGTAATCTGCAAGTATAAGCATGAATATTTTTCAACGTAAACATCTGTTCTCCAGAGCGGGCTTTGGGGTTAGGATGGATCAGTGGGAGAAGCTTAAACACGCTTCCCATGAAGAAATCCTCCAATATCTTTTTAGCAGCTCCCGGAAAGCTGATCCCTTGATCATTCAGGAAGAAAATCCTTTTGCAGGAAGAGGTAGGCAGGGGATGCTGAGCCAGGAAAAGCGAAAGGAGATGAAGAAAGAAAACCGTAAGCTACTAAGAGACTTAAATATAGCCTGGGTAAATAGGATGGCTAGTACGGAGGCTCAGTTGAGGGAGAAGATGACCTTTTTTTGGCATGACCACTTTGCCTGTAGGCGTCCAGGCATTATGGTAAATCAGCGTCAGAATAATGTACTACGTGCTCATGCACTAGGAAAGTTTGGGGACTTAGTGTTAGCTGTAGCTCAGGACCCGGCTATGCTATTATTCCTGAATAACCAGCAGAACAGAAAAGAACACCCCAATGAAAACTTTGCCAGAGAACTACTGGAGTTGTTTACCCTGGGACGAGGGAATTATACGGAAGAAGACATAAAGGAAGCTGCCAGAGCTTTTACTGGTTGGTCCACTAATGTTAAAGGAGAGTTTTTCTTCCGAGCTCGCAGGCATGACTATGGGAAGAAACGCTTCATGGGTAAAACAGGAAACTTTGGCGGGGAAGATATCATTAATATAGTCTTGGAGAACCGGCAAACTGCTACGTACATCACTACTAAACTGTACCGTTTTCTCGTGAATCCATCAATAGATAAAGAGGTAGTAGATACATGGGCTAAAAGCTTTTACGAATCAGAATATGATATTGCGAGCTTATTGAAGACCATCTTTACTGCTAATCATTTCTATGAGAAGCAGCATATAGGAGCCAGAATTAAGTCTCCTGTAGAATACCTGGTAAGCCTTATGCGCTTGCTGGATATGACCTTTGATAACCCTGAAGGGATCTTATTCATGGAAAAGGCCCTGGGACAAATCTTATTTGTCCCACCAGGGGTAGACGGTTGGCCGGATGGGAAAAACTGGATAGACAGTAATACCCTAATGACTCGCTTGAGAATTCCCTTAGCCATTATTTTTTCCTCAGAAATGGCCGTAGGGACTAAAGAAGATTTTTCAGGTAATGAAGACCTGATCAAGCTGAGAGAGGCTAAAAAGATAGGCAGAAAACTTCAGGCGAGCATAAACTGGAATCCCATCCTATCTTATCTGGCAAGCAAAGATGAGGCTCAGTCAGTAGCTTCCCTGAAAGAATATTTACTTCAGGTGGATACCCCACATCTGACCCCAGAATTTCTCCTGAAATATTCACGAAAAAAAAGTGAAGAAGAATCCCTGAAATGGATGAGTATGCGACTCTTATGTACCCCTGAATTCCAACTCTGCTAACCTTATGAACACGAGAAGAGAATTTTTAAAGATATCCTCCCTGGCTTCAGCAGCTATGTTGACACCTGCTTTTCTACAGTCTGCCTGTAACAGTAGCATCAGTAGCAATGGAAAAAAACTGGTCATCATCCAACTTTCAGGAGGAAATGATGGATTGAATACGGTAGTTCCCTATCAGAATGACTTATACTATAATGCCAGACAGAGCTTGGGAATTTCTGCCTCAGAGGTAATCAAACTAAATGATGAGCAAGGATTGAATCCTGTCATGCAGCCTTTTTATGAGCTTTATGACCAGGGGATGGTGAGTGTCTTAAACGCCGTGGGATATCCTAATCCGAACAGATCTCACTTTAGGTCCATGGATATATGGCATACAGCTACTGATAGTAATGAGTATGCTGAAACGGGATGGTTGGGAAGATACCTGGATCATAATTGTGCTGGTTGTGCGGAACCTCACCTGTTGGTAGAAATAGATGATGGGTTAAGTTTAGCTGTAAAAGGGGAGGAGGTAAAAGGACTGGGCGTTCGTGATCCACAGCAGCTATATAAGGCTACTCAGGATAAGTATCTACAGGCTCTTGAAAGAAATAAACCTACAGGAGATCATGAGGCCCTAAGTTACCTCTATAAAACTATGACAGAGACCATGTCCTCTGCGGCCTACATTTATGAAAAATCCAATACCAAAAAGACTAAGCAGACTTATCCTGTTAATGAGTTTGGGAGGAAGCTGAAACTCATTTCAGAGCTTATACAGTCAGATGTAGCCACAGAGATATTCTATGTCTCTCTCTCAGGCTTTGATACCCATGTACGTCAGCGGGCACAGCAAGACAGGCTGCTTAAGCAGTATAGTGAAGCGCTCAAGGCCTTTGTGGATGATCTGAAAACAAATGGAAGAATGAATGATACCCTTATCATGACCTTTTCTGAGTTTGGGAGGAGAGTTTCCCAGAATGCCAGTGGGGGTACAGATCATGGTAAGGCTAATAACCTATTTCTCATAGGAGGAGATCTGAGGAATCCTGGAATGGTTAACCCTGCCCCTGACCTCAGCAAATTAGATAGTGGAGATATCCAGTACCAGATAGATTTCAGACAGGTATATGCCTCTGTATTGAAAGACTGGCTAGGCGCTAATGATGAGCTAATTCTAGGAAGAAAGTTTCAGACTCTACCCATAATTTAAGCTTAAATAAGGTGCCCCTGGTCACTTGTAGGTAAAAGTTAAGGTAGTGCTACATTTTTCTTGCTGTAAGCCATTTCCTTGCATCAAAGATTGTCGGTTCAGATCATGATCTGAACCTAACAGCTCATCCTAAGACAAGGATAATTAAATACTTCATTTCATGGATAATAACCAGAAAATTA
>JBCCLI010000576.1:0-3340 GCA_039026975.1 Bacteroidota bacterium
AGCTGTGCCGGAGAGATATTCCATGAAGGGGCCTCTCGTGAACGGGACTGGTTAGTAAGGAGGTATTCATTATGCTTGGCTTGCCATTGGATCAGGCGAGACTTAAAGGGGGCCTCTAGTGGAAGGTTATATAATTTTTCTGCTAATCTAGGATAGGCTAATAAACACCTGAAATTGGAAAGCCAGGCTATGAGTACATCTCCATTTCTCCGCATCCATACTTTCTGGTTGGCCAATTGGAAGGCCAGGGATAGGTGTTCACTTACCCAGTAATAGTTAGAAACCAGTTTTTCTGTGAGGGCGGGATGTTTTTTTAGGTAGGTAATTTTAGCTTGTGCCAGAAATGGATACTTCTTTTCATATTTTTGCAAGTCTATTCTCTCTGCTTCATCTCTAAAAATCATTTCTTCTACGGCAAAGGTGGTTAACTCCGCTATGCTTAGGACACCATCTTGGTCCAGGTCAGAGAAATAATAGGTGTGTTCATGTAGGTAGTACCTAAATTCTGAAAAATAGGGCGCCATTTCTGAAAGACTGAGGGAATGGTCTACGTTTTGGTCTACTATCCGTAACCTTTCTTTTATATACCATTCTCCCATCTTATTCAGCTCAGGCTGGCAGTACGTATCTAAAGGCATAGAAATAAGCAGGAACAATATTCCTATTGGAAATAGTTTGGCAAGCTTATTAGGTAACAACCAGACCATATCTAATTATGATAGTTGAGTGTGGAGCATAAAGCCCTGAGTGGGATCTTCCCTTAAAGGTACAAAATCCCCATTTCTTTGCAGGAGTGTCTAGGGGTTCTGGTTAGCTAATCAATTTATTTTAACGGCAAAGCCATCAATTTCAACGGTTTAATTCAAACCTATAAACGCCATTCTCAGAACTTCATACTTTTACAGCATGGTCTAGTAAGGTCATCTCCAGTAGCAGTGAGGGCGTTACCCTCCTAGCTAATGGCGGAAGTATTCTCGCAAAAATCTTAATGAGGAAAGTGAAAAAGCCTACAACCCCGTATGCCAGAATCATTCTTATCTCCAGCACTGTTCTGATATGTCTTATTTTTTTGGGTAAGTATCTTTATGCTACCCTTACCTTTTCTTCTTCCTTAGCAGATACTATCAAAACAGAGGTTCAGGTATTTCCTGCTCAGGCCTTACCTGGGGATACTGTTAGGTATGTAATCAGTGTGACGTATTGGGGGGATCACGCCTTATTTCAAGATGCGTCTTTACTGTATGAAGTTGATGGGATTTCTTTTATCCCTAATTCTCTGAAAGTGAGGAAGGGAAGTTTATCCCCTAGTATGGTTCGATTTCCGGAAAATGAAAATCACTTTTGGCTTAATGAAATAAACTGGTCAGAACAGGCCACGAATGTGTCTAGAAAGCTCCTTTCATTCTCTTTAAAAGGGGTTATTTCTACTGACCCTGCTGAGGCGAATAGGGAGTACCCTTGTCAGATATCTGCCATCACAGATGATTTTGCTATCAAATTAAAAAATGCTACTGAGAATGAGGGATTATTATCTGTGCAGTATGCCCCATTTGAAGTGAAGAGCAGGATAGTAGCGGGAAGACCTAAGCCCGGACATATACTTACCTACGAAACTACTGTCATTGCAGAGGAAGATGCTGAGCTGGGCCTCAAGCAGATCCAGCTGATAGACGTTTTTAATAGCTCTTACATAGACATCATTCCTACCTCTGTAAGGATATTTACTAAGCGTGGGTTTACCAAACCTGAGGTAGCACAGAATTCTCTTTATATTGACAAATTAGACATAGAAGCTGGAGAAGAAGTAACCGTTACTTATAAGATTATAATTAGTGAATCTGCTCCCCCTTCAGTCAACATCCAGAATGTAGCCACGGCCTTCATTCCTGATACCCAAATCAGCCATTCTAATAGCGCTACCATAGAACTTGCTATGCTTTCCATTCTATCCATCAGGTAAGCATTCTATCATCAGAGTTTTATTGGGACAAGGATGCTGCTATCTTTACAGTTCAATTTGGTTTGATTATTTAATCGTTCCCGGGAGCCTACCATATAAATGGTGGAATAATAGACAAGGTGAACTGGATGGTCTAGCTGCCAAACGGCTTCCTGGGCAGTTTCATTTACCTCTACACAGGGACGCTTAAACATTAGCCTTCAACATAAGCTGTAAAAGATGTTCGAATTCAGAAATTTAGCTTGGTGGGGTGGGATATGTCTGATACTTTTTTGGGCGGCCGCCTGTCAGAATTCCTCCTCTCCTGATTCCTTTTCTATCAATGGGACCTTTCCTGCTTGTTCATTAGACAGTATCTCTATTTACCAACAGGTAGGGTTAGAATATAAGGTAGTGGCCAGTGCACCCATTACTGCCAGGGGAGACTCTTCCTACTTTAGCATGAAGGGGAAGATACCTAGTAAAGGCATGTACCTCATAGGAAGAGCCCCCCAAAACGTAAGACCCATTATCCTGGAAGCGGGTACTTCTGTCAAATTTGAGGGAGACTGTAATAATTTGCAGGCTTACTCCAGAGTTTCTGGTTCTGAACTCCATAAAAAGTGGGAGACCATGAATGACATTATCCAGAAGCAGCAATTTGAGTTGAGGCAGTATTCAGTTATGCTAAATAATACAGATCCTCTTCCTGAGAATTCTGAAAAAACCCTGGACCTACTGTATAAAAAACTGCAAGTATTTCTGGATTCTACCGGAAGTGATGATCCTTTTCTCCAGAAAGTACTCCAGTTAGGAATCTATAAGCCCTACCATCCTGTCAGAGATAGGGAAACGTACGGAAATGTGATTGACCATTTTGGGAAGTCTTTTTTTGGGGAAGTAGACCTAACGGACCCTGTTTATAACCATGTCACTTCCTTGTCTGATTATGTGATGGCCTATGCCTCTAATCTGTTACTAGGGGTTCAAAACCATGTAATTACCCAAGAAAAAGTAGAGGAATACCTGGACGCATTATTAGCTACAGTGCCTGCCAACACCACTACTTATAAAAATATCCTGGCTTCTTATCTAAATATCATGGATAGGATGAACGCCCTCTCTTTTGGGAAATATGCGACCCTATACCTGGAGAATTTTCCTCTTCCCTCAGATATGAAAGACCTCATCTCTAAAAGAGTAGAAACGATTAATCAGTTAGCTGAGGAGAAAAGGATCTATGATGAGCAGTTTGGAATGGGAGCTACTCCCCCTGATATTATCTTACCCACCCCTTCCGGTAGAAATAAAAGCCTGTATTCTCTCAGAGGGAAAGTAGTGTTATTAGACTTTTGGGCTGCCTGGTGTAAGCCCTGTAGGATAGAAAATCCTAACATAGTA
>JBCCLI010000577.1:0-3319 GCA_039026975.1 Bacteroidota bacterium
CGGAGTCATCCTGATCACCACCAAGACAGGTAAAGGAACTGATGGTATTGGGATAGACTATAACCTCAATATGACTTGGGAGAAACCCTTTATAGTACCTGAATTTCAGAATACTTATGGGGGAGGAAATGGATACGTTACTTGGTATGCTGATGGAAGAAACGGGGGAATCACAGATCCTCTGGCCATAGAGCAGTTCAGGGCAGCCTATCCAAATGCCCCTTTAGTAGGTACCGCAGGAGTGGATGAAAGCTGGGGCGCCCCTATGGATGGAAGACTGGTTAGACACTGGTGGACTGGAGAAGAGCTGGCGCCACTTGTACCTGTACCTGACACATGGGAAAACCTATGGGAAACAGGAAATACCATGACACATACTTTAGCTATTTCCGGTTCTAATGATGTGGCTTACTTCAGACTTGCCATGGGTATTACTGAACAAAACGGCCTACTTTATAATAATGACTTCAGCAGAAATAACTTCCGCCTGAATACAGGCTTTGACATCACTGATAAACTCTCTATTAAAGTAAGTTCCAGCTATATTAAATCAGGCTCTGATAACCGCCAGCAGCCCGTATTTTGGGAACCCCAAACCTGGCATAATAGGCATGTGGACTGGGGGCAGCTGAAAAACTATAAAGACTATCTGGATGTACACATCACTCGTGATGGAGATGATTATCCATATGCTAACTGGCAGCATTCTTTTGCTCTGAATAGATTCTATGAGCAGGAATTCCTGACTGATGGAAACGATAAAGATAGATTCCTGGGAAACATAGCCCTTAACTATGACATTACAGATGAGCTAAGCATAATGCTAAGGACAGGTACAGACCTATGGACAGATACGAGAGTAAATGTAACCAGAGGAGAGCGTACCAAAAGTGGAGACACTCGTGCTCAGTCTTTCAGTGAAGAAGTGCTAAGGAGACAAGAAACTAATTCTGACTTCATCCTTTCTTATGATAAGACCTTTGAAAGTTTATTCTCAGTAAGCGCCAAAATAGGAGGGGTACACAGAACTAACTATTATAAGCGGAACTTCACACAAGTAAATGATGTAACCATTAACGGCTTATACAACGTAGCCAACAATGCATCTACCAACACTGACCGTAGTCGGATAGAAGAGAAAGAAGTGAACAGTTTGTTCGGAGCATTAAACCTTGGTTTTAAAGGCTTTCTCTTCTTGGACGTAACGGCCAGAAATGACTGGTCCTCCACCTTACCGGTAGAAAATAACTCTTACTTCTATCCCTCATTTGCCCTAAGTACTGTGCTAACAGACATGCTAGGAATACAGAATGATGTGCTTTCCTTTGCTAAGCTGAGAGTAAGCTGGGCTGAGGTAGGAAATGACACAGATCCCTACCGCTTACAGCAGGTATTCATCCCCAGGGATGCCTGGAACAGTTCTACGCCTGTATTCTCTGAGAATACCACCATTGCGAATAATGGACTGAGACCTGAGAAAACGACTGGATTTGAACTGGGTGCTGATGTTAGGCTCTTCAATAACAGACTGGGAATAGATGCAACCTACTATAACCAGACTACCACAGACCAGATCATCGCCATCTCTGTTTCCAAAGCTACCGGATATGATAGCAAGGTGATTAACGCTGGGGAAATCACTAACCAGGGATTAGAGGTCATGCTCTACGGTACACCTGTGAAAACAGAGTCCGGCTTCCAGTGGGATGTAACCCTAAATTATGCACGTAATGTAAATGAAGTAGTAGACCTATTTACAGATGCTAACGGAAATGAGTTAGAGACTATCGTACTGCACTCTAGGAGAGGGCTGAGCTTGGAAGCCCGTAAAGGAGAGCCTTATGGGACCTTTGTAGGGAGTGCCTACCAGAGAGTACCTGATGGCCCACTGGCAGGACAGATAGTGTTTAAGGATGGAATTGCTCAGAAAGAAGCTTCCCTACAAGTAATAGGAAATGCCACACCTGACTTTACGGGAGGTATTCAGAATACTTTCACCTTCAAGAACTTCTCTCTGTCAGCTCTAATAGATGCTAAAGTGGGTGGAGATATAGCTGATGAAAGTAGCTCTACAGGTATGCAGACAGGTATTTATCCTATCACTGCCATAGGTAGAGAGGAAGGAGTAATAGGGAAAGGGGCAAAATGGAGTGAGTCTGCTCAGGACTGGGTACCTAATGATGTTGTAGGAGACACTAAATCAGTGGTGAGACAGCTGAGTGTACGCTCAGTAAATGAAGGAGCCATTTATGAAGCTTCCTATGTCAAGCTAAGAGAGGTAAGATTCTCTTACCGTCTACCTGCCCCAGTATTGGATAAAATAGGCTTTGTGAAGTCTGCAAGACTGTCAGTAGTAGGTCGCAATGTAGCTATGCTATACAATACCCACCCACAGATAGATCCTGAACTAAATATTTATGGCGGTAACCTCCAAGGTGCGCTCTACTATGCAACCATTCCTTCTTCCAGGAGCCTGGGGTTTGATTTGAATCTGTCATTCTAATCTAAGCGCTTAACTCTAAACTGAATCATGAAATTTTTACATACATATCTTTCAAAAATAGCCTTACTGCTTTGCCTAATGACACTGGTAGTAGGATGTACGGAGGACTTTGAGGACCTCAACACTAACCCAAATGAACCTACACTGGTTCCGCCAGAAGTAATTTTCCCTTATGCCATCAGAGAAAGTATAGACCGCGTCCATGGACACAGAACCAGACTGGAAAGGCTGGGGCTGGATGGGGGTATGCTCTGGGTACAGTACTTCGCCAGAAACCAGTACACGAATGAAGGGGATACCTATAACCCGGATGCTTCCATGAGAAATAATAATTGGGAAGGGTTCTTTAATGAGTCTCTTATCAATTTTCAGAAAGTCATTGAATTCTCCACTGATACTGAAGGTCCTTTCTATAATGAGAATTATGTGGCAGCAGGAATGATCATGAGAGAATATATGTTCTCCGTGGTTACAGACACCTGGGGGGCTATTCCCTATTCAGAAGCGCTTCAGGGAAGCTTAAATAACCTGGCGCCTGTATATACCTCTCAGGAAGAAATTTACAGCAGCATGCTAGCCAATCTAAAGATGGCTTCTGACATGCTGGATCCAGCAGGTGCTTCCATAAATGGAGATATCCTGTTCAATGGAGATATCATGAGATGGAAAAAGTTTGCAAACTCTCTTAGGTTACGTCTCGCTAACAGGCAGGCCGCTAAGAAAGCGGGAGAATCTACTGCCATCTTTGAGGAGATCCTTTCTAATCCTACTCAGTACCCCATTTTTACCAGCAATGAAGATTATGCATTCATTGTC
>JBCCLI010000578.1:0-3310 GCA_039026975.1 Bacteroidota bacterium
AGTGTAAGTGAAATGGCAGAAATAAGAGAAAAAGCGCGTAGTATGCAAGGATTAGTTAGTCAGAATCAACTCCTACAGCTTGCCACCATGCCTTAACCTAATGTTGGGAGTAAATAACCCTCCATGATAAGAGAGGAACCAGAGAGTCAACCATTTTTTTAGCATCCATATACTTACTTTTAGTGCTGGTAAGCACTTACATTATGGCAAATATTTCCTACGATAAGTATCCCCTCGTCATTAAAACCCTACAGTACCTTGAGCCCCTTCTGGCAGAAGAACTGGCAACCTTAGGTGCAGAAGACATAGTAGTGGGGAAACGGCAGATTCAGTGTAAAGGCAGTAAATTCCTGGTTTATAAGGCTAATCTTCACCTCAGAACGGCCCTTAGGATTTTGGTACCCCTAAGCTCCTTCCAGGCCAGCAGTCCTGAGCAGCTATATGAAGGAGCCCGTCAGATAGCCTGGGATAAGCTGATTAATCTTAGACAAACCTTTGCTATTGATAGCACCACAAATTCAAGCGTGTTCACCCACAGTCATTATGCAGGCCTGAAGGTGAAGGATGCCATAGTAGATCAGTATAGGGATAAACGAGGCAAACGGCCCTCTATCAACACTGATAAACCGGATATTCTTATCAACTTACATATAGCAGATAGAAGCTGTACCCTAAGCTTAGATAGTTCTGGAGACTCTCTACATAGAAGAGGATACCGATTAGCTAAGACCGCAGCTCCTTTAAACGAGGTGTTAGCGGCAGGTATGGTAGCCCTCTCAGGCTGGGAGGGAGATGATTATTTTATAGATCCCATGTGTGGGTCAGGTACTTTACTCATAGAGGCAGGTCTGAAGGCATATAACATAGCCCCTGGAACACTTAGAAAGCAGTTCGCCTTTATGAATTGGGCAGACTTTGAAGAAGATACGTGGAGCCAGTTGATAGATGTGGCTAAGCAAGCCCAGAAGTCCAGTATACCTGGAGAAATACGGGGAAGTGATATTGACACTAAGGCCCTTTCTATCAGCAGGGAGAATAGTGTACGTGCGGGTTTATCCAGTCATATCCGCCTGAGAAATAAAGATTTCTCTCGCCTCAAAGCACCTGGTTCTCCAGGGATGCTCATTACTAATCCGCCTTATGGTGAAAGGATTAAACCGGTGGATATCTTTGCCCTATACAAAATGATGGGGGATAGATTAAAACAGGAATTTACAGGCTATACGGCCTGGATACTCAGTTCTAATAAAGAGGGCCTGAAGAAGATAGGACTACGGGCTGATAAGAAAATGCAGCTTCTAAATGGTTCTTTGGATTGTAAGTTTCACCAGTACACCTTGTATCAGGGGAGTTCCAGAGAAAAGCAAGCTTCTCAGAGTGCTGGCATGTAAGACTGGGTATGTACTTCTGCTTTTAAGGCATTCAGGATGGAATACAGCCCAAAGTAAGCCCTATTCATATAAATCCCATCTTTAGCTCCTCTAGGTGCTTTAGTCTGCCGCATAACAGGCATTTGTCTTACCTTCTCCCCATAGTCATAAATGCTGTTAAAGTAGCTTTCATCCCCAAAATCAAAACTGTCTCCATAAAAGGGTCTACAGACTATTTCTAATGCTTCCTTAAAGATTCCCATAAAGACTTTCTCTTCCTGCGGACTATCAAACTCATAAATGATACTGGTTTTCAGGCATATATCTCTGAAAGCTTCCTCATCATCCATGATACCAGGCTGGAGAAGGCGGAAGTAATGTTGGTAAAAATCTTCCGGTAATTGTTTCACACAGCCGAAATCCAGTATGCCTACCGTTCCGTCTTTTCTGAAAAGGAAATTCCCCGGATGTGCATCTGCGTGCATAAACTTCAGCTCATGTACCTGAAAGTTGTAGAAGTCCCACAAGGCTTGACCTGCTTTATTCCTGATTTCCTGAGAAGGGTTGTCAGCTAAGAAAGTATCCAGGTGTAGCCCTTCCAGCCAGTCCATGCTAATTACTTTCTTACTGGAAAGTGCAGGATAATAGGTAGCAAAAAATAGATTGGGCAGTTCTTGACAGGCCGAAGAAAGGTAGGTAGACCGTTCTAATTCCAATTGGTAGTCTGTTTCTTCTAGCAGTCTTTCTTGTATTTCTTCAAAGTATACCCCCAGGTCTTTATCCTTCCAGCCAAATATTTGCTTGGCAAAGGGCCTTACCATGTTTAGATCTGATACTACGCTATCTCCTACTCCTGGGTATTGGATTTTTACAGCCAGGGTTTTTCCATCTTTTTGGGCCTTATGCACCTGGCCTATACTGGCGGCATGGGCTGCTTTCATCTCAAACTGATCGAACAGCTTGGTAGGACTTTCTCCAAAATACTGCTTGAAAATTTTAACTATTAGTGGTCCGGAAAGCGGAGGAGCCTTATGCTGGGCTTGGGCAAATTTGGCAGAATAGGCTTCAGGAAGCACACCTCTATCCATACTGAGCATTTGGGCCACCTTCAGCGCACTTCCCTTCAGCTCACTCAAGGTGCTATAGATAGCCTCTGCATTATCTTCATTTAAGGCGTCTTCATCTACCTCTTGCTGTATCAGCTTTTTAGAATAGTGCTTTAAGTAATTACCTCCTACCTTCATGCCTGTACGCACAAACCTGGAGGCTCTTTGAATCTTGGAAGTTGGAATTTTGTCCTGTTGTTTCATATGGCCCTAGCCCGTTACTAAAAACTTCACCCAGTCAAAACCTGAATCCAGGGCATTTGGTTCAATCAGATCCAGTTTAAAGTTGACAGACTTTTCTATGGCAGCATCTGTTTTCTCAAAATTGGCACTTTTATCATTTAACCAATAGTTGAGCAGGAAGACATTTAAGGACCAGAAACCATTCTTATACCAGTTAGTAACAAATAGCCTATCAGCCACTTCCCCTGTCTCAAGTCCTTCTTGTACTAGTTGGCCCATGAATGAAGTAAAAGCAGATTGGGTTTTGGTAAGGTAGCCCTGATCTAAGCAAGGAAATAAGGCCTGTCCTTGCAGAAAGGTGATAAAACTTCTGTACGTACCTAAGGTCTGTATCCAGGTGAAATAAACGGCCAGCACTTTTTCCCTGAAAGAGTAGGTAGAGAATACGTCATCACTCTTGAGAATATCAGCGGTTTTTTCAAAGAAAAACAGGACAATTTGATTTTCTAATACGGAAAAAGAAGCATATTTCTCATAAAAATCTTTTTCAGTCATATCCTGCTGAGCTACAAAAGCGGCTACAGAAGGGGGTCTATTTCCATTTTCCAGCACGTAGTTCACATAGGTGGTTTGGATTGAATCAGCAAATTC
>JBCCLI010000579.1:0-3283 GCA_039026975.1 Bacteroidota bacterium
CTTTCTCATCCTGAAGGCGCCGCGTTTTATACATCTCCTGGTGAGCCCTCAAATACTCCAGAAATGGCTGGGCGCTCCTAAAGGAAGCATTGTCTGTATAGATAAGCGTCCCTTTCTTAAACTTGGGTTCCAGCATTTTTAACAGCGGTAAGTACAGATCATTCCATCCATCTAATAACAGGAAATCTATATCTCCTGGAATATCCTTCAAGGTTTCCATGGCATCTCCTTCTCTCAAGTCTACGAGATCTGCTACCCCTGCTTCCTGAAAATTCCTATTTGCTACCTCACACTTTGACGGAAGGAGCTCTGTAGTGATCACTTTTCCTCCCGTTTTCTCTGCAGCGGCGGCTAAGTAGAGAGTAGAAATCCCAAATGAGGTTCCAAACTCTACTATATGCTTTGCCTGACGGTCTACTAACAGGTCAAATACAAACTCTCCTTGTCCTCTGGAAATGGCTAAATAGGCTTTATCCATATCCAAGGGCTGTAATTTTCTAAATATCCCTTTGGTAAGCCCTTTTGCAATGGTAAGTCCTTCAGAAGAAGCCTCCTTATGCATTCTCCCTAGGGTCTTTACTACTCTTTCATTTTCAATTCTATGCATAACCTATACTGTTTGAAATTATGAATGTATCCCTGTAGACGGGCATAGGAGAATTATATTTTAGAATGATTCTAAATAATGAGGTTGGGAATCCTCTGCTAATACAGAAGAGGCTACCCTTTTCCAGGCAGCCTCTTTATCTTAAGATCAAGTAGATTCAGACTAGTTGAAGGTGTAGCGTACCCCGAACTGCATCTGCCATCTTGAAGAGCGGATACGTCCCGTATCTACCAGATTTCTTTCGTCAGTAAAGAATTCTCTCAGATCCAGGTTACGTAGCTGCTCAGCAGTAAGTGCATCCAGGTTACGAGCCAGAGAGTAAGTAGGTTTGCTAGTACCATCCAGGAATCCTTCAAACTGTACTACGTTGAAGTTACCGAAGTTAGGTGCAAAGAATACTTTCCCCCACTCATTATTCAATAGGTTTGCGAAGTTGAAGATATCCAGCGTGAACTCAAGCGTATTACGCTTACCATTCCCCATATTGAGAAATACTTCCTGAGCTATCTTCAAATCAAAGATGCTAATAAAAGGAGCTCTATCACCATTAACTTCTGCATACTCTCCACGCAGCCCATTGAGGTGATCATTTCCTTCAATAAAGGCATTCAGCTTTTCCCACTGAGCGGGATCTTCCAGGAAGATGTCATTAGCATTATTGGGTACATAGAATTGGTTTTCATCATTGAAGGCACCATCATTTACCATACCCCCAAATCCGTTATCATCAATGGTGTAGGTAAATGGGGTACCAGAATTACCATTAAAGGTGAGGGTAATAGCAGTAGCTCCTCCAAACTTTCCACCATAGGCTTTTCTATAAGTGGTAGAACCGAAGACTCTATGACCAGGAGAGAAAGTAGATCTCGCCACATCTCTTTCAAAGTTACGCCCTTCTACGTTGGTATATCCTCTCCACTGAGAGTTGTTCTGAGAAGAAGTTCCATCATTTAGAGAGAATGCATCTCCAAACGTATAGGAAAGCGTAGCAAAAAATCCATTCTCAAAGCTCTTATTCAATGAGAATGCTGCATTATAAGCATATCCTTTATTTGTATTTGTACCCAAGAAAATACCTGTGTAAGTAGGATCAATTTCATCAAACACATTGAAGATAGGTCTATCATCCCCTGTACCTGTTAGCCTTTCTGTAGAAGGTCTTAGGTTGAGAGATTTGTAGAAGATGTTGTTAATATTCTTAGTGAAGAGTAATTCTACTGTACCTATCAATCCCCAAGGTAGTTTCTGATCTACCGCCACATTAGCTTTCAATACCTGAGGTAAGTTAAAGTCCTCTGCAAATAGGTCTATCTGCCCACCAGGAACAGGATTATTAGGATCAATATCTCCAGGCTCCTGAGCAGTAACATCTGGATTAAATACCACCTGGTTACGAAGCCTAACACCTGCAATGTTTAAGCCATAGTTATTGTAAGCACCTCCGAACCATACGCCAGGCATACGGCTGTTGAAGATCCCTACTCCACCACGGACCTGGGTCATGGACATACCACCTACATCCCAGTTAAATCCTAAACGGGGAGCAAACTGGAGTTGGGTTTTAATATTCTGTCCTGTTCTGGCACCTTCCAACATCCCGGCACCATATGCAGCTTCAATTTCTCTTGCTGTTTCAGTATTAAACTCTTCATTGACCGGAACATCAGTAGTCACGCCAGGGATATCTAAACGCAGACCTAGTGTCAGCTTAAAATCATTAGTCGCCTGCCACTCATCCTGCACATAGAATCCCAGGTTGAAACCGCTATACTCGGCTATGGCATCAGACTCATCACCTGCTACATTATCTACCTGAGAAAAAGTACGGTCAAACTGACGAGCAGGAATATCATTTAAGAACTGAGATAAGCTGTCATACTGATAATACCCAAAGTTCTCACGAATGAAGAGGTTCCCTACAGAGAAGAACTCATTCTGAGTGCCTATTGTCAGTGAATGCTTACCCAGGAAGATATTCAGGTCATTAGTAATAGTGAATACATCCTGGTCTAGGCGGTTAACCGTAGAGAAACGTTCACCCCAAAACTCTATTCTACCTCCTGTTTCATCAATACGTACAAATGGGAAAGGATCCCCATCTACATCCCGGTCATCACGCACAAACTTCATACTTGTACGGAACTGGTTGGAAATTTTATCACTGAATACTGAGTTGACCTCTAAGGTAGTGTTATGGGTAGTTGATGGAAAGAACTCAGAACCATTCTGGAATCTGATAGTAGAAGGTGTAGAACTTCTGGTCTCCAGGTTTTCTATATCATTGTATAAATGACGGATTGCCAGTTTATGGTTTTAGTTAATATTCCAATCTAGCTTAACCAAAAACTGATCCTGCTCCAGGGTAGTAGCATTATCAGTAAAGGTGCCTGGATCATACCCAAATCCGTTCAACTTGTCCCGAAGTGCCTGTAGGTCTGCCTGAGTAGAAACACCATTATAAGCTAAGAAGTCAAAGGGTTCAGGAATTTCATCTCTTCCAGCCTCAGCATTTATAAAGAAGAAGAGTTTATCTTTTATGATAGGTCCTCCTACCCTAAAGCCAAAGGTTTCTGAGGTAAAGTCAGGCAGACTTTCTCGTTCTGCTTCATTTTCTAAACTGGGAGTCTGGCCAGCGAGGTCCTGGTTTCTAATGAGGTAGTAGGCAGAAGCGTCTAC
>JBCCLI010000580.1:0-3262 GCA_039026975.1 Bacteroidota bacterium
GAGAATTAGGAATGATAAATTCCGTGGAGCTACCCGTATTAAACTGGTGGGTAGTTAGCTTTAGGCTATCCGTAAAATACTGTTCTGTTTGCAAGTCAAAACTCTCTCCACTTTGGGGGTCCACCTGATTGGTATCTCTGGGACTAATGGGTTGAAAGTTAAGGCTTACATAGTCTCGCAAGAGAGAGGGGTAGTCGCTCTCACAGTTTTCAAACCTGCTAGTGTCAGGTGCCGGGAAGGTGGAGAGGTATCCGTCGAATACATAGCCCTCTAAGGTGTCATACTGCACATAGGCCCAGTTGCCTTTTACCCAGTCAGATTGGAAAGGTTGTTCACTTACTTTTTTTACTACCAACTTAGCTCCATAGGGAATGATGGCTAGTCTTTTAGCTCTTCTCTGGAGACTTGCCCTCAGTTGTAAGCCTGAAGGGGCAAATACGTGGCTTTGCTTATGTTTTACATTAGTTATCTCCAGTTGAGAACCACCTATGCCGCGGGTAAGTACCGTATACAGTTCTTCTCCCAGTAGCTCTAGCTCTCCCTCTTTTCTGATGGCATATGTACTGACAGTGGAATCACAATAAAACTTATCTCCCTTCTTCCGGTAGGAATTATAGTTGAAGGAGAGCGTAGCCTGGTTTTCTAGCTGACTGTTCCATACATAAGCTTCCCCACCATCTACAAAATTCCCAGCTAAAGTCATTTCTCCCATTAGTTTTCCGTATCGGGAAAAATTCATAAGCACCATGAATGGAGAGTAGGTTCCCTTAGAGCAGAGAACTATTTGGTGGTAGTTGCCATAGGACTTGTTGAAAGCGTAGTAATACACTTCCTTTTCACCTACTTTGAAAAATTGGCTTTGTGCGAAGAGCCTTCTTGATTCAGACTCTTTTACTTCTCTAAGTTTCCCTTCTTCCAGATCTCTGGCCGCTGCTAGTAAATCCTGGTTGAAAGAAGAAGTATGCTCAAAAAGGAATAATGGCCGGATAGCGTCAAAGAAACGAGTAGTAGATGCTGCGCTATACTGGGCTTTTACCGGGGTAATCCCCAGCAATAGCCAGCCCCAGCTGCTGAGGAACAAGAGGCGTAGCATCTTACGTACAGGAGACCATCCAAACATATCTGCAAATGTATGAATTTCAGTAATTTACTTATTCAAAATGTAATGAGTAGGCATAAATTTCCATTACAAAGTTAGAAGAGCCGTCTCAACTGATGGATTTCTTCGAATTCAGTACAAAAAATGGTAATTGTTTATGAGAATTATAGGGTATAGGTACCCATAATCCCGCATAAAAGCCGATAAATCCACCCTTTCCTAATAATGAGAGGTAGTTTTACCAGCGAGATGAGGCGTTTTCTATTCTTACGTGATGTAAGATCTAAGGGTTAAATGTCAAATTGTATGCCCTGTGCTAACGGTAGATCATCTGACCAGTTTATGGTATTAGTCTGTCGGCGCATGTAGGCTTTCCAGGAGTCAGAACCACTTTCTCTTCCTCCTCCTGTTTCTTTTTCTCCCCCGAAGGCACCTCCTATCTCTGCTCCTGATGTCCCTATATTTACATTGGCTATACCGCAATCAGAACCTAGTAGGCTCAAAAAGCGCTCAGATTCCTTCATATTGTCCGTGAAAATAGCTGAGGAGAGCCCCTGAGGGACATGGTTATTAATTCTGATAGCTTCTTCCAGGGTACCGTACTTCATCAAGTATAAGATGGGGGCAAAGGTTTCATGCTGTACCACTGCCGCATCTGCTGATATTTCTACCAGTGCTGGGGTGATATATGTCCCTGTATCAAAGTGCTCTCCTGATAGGATCTCTCCTCCACACAGGCGCTTCCCTCCTTGCTTTTCAGCCTCTGAGAGGGTGTGTAGCATGTTTTCTACTGCATCTCCGTCTATCAAGGGCCCTATGAGGGTATTGGCTTCCATAGGATGGCCTATCCTACTGGTTAAGGACTCGTAGGCTTTCTTGATTTTAGGGACAAATTCATCATAGATAGCCTCATCTATGATAAGCCTTCTGGTAGAGGTACAGCGCTGTCCGCAAGTACCTACTGCCCCAAAAATGATGGCAGGAATAGCCAGCTTAAGATCTGCATGTTTGGAGAGAATGATAGCATTATTTCCGCCTAGTTCCAGAAGACTTTTTCCCAGGCGTTTCCCCACGGTTTCTGCTACCGCCTTGCCCATCGTGGTGGAACCTGTAGCTGACACTAAAGGGATCCTTGTATCAGCAGCCATTTTTTGACCGGTCTCTCTATCACCAATGACTAACCCAAATACAGCAGGAGGGAGCTGGTTTTCTATGAGAACATCCTGAATGATATTCATGCACGCCACTGCTGTTAGAGGAGTCTTTTCACTTGGCTTCCATATACTGACATTTCCACAGACAGCTGCTATCATGGCATTCCATGACCATACAGCTACCGGAAAGTTAAAAGCAGATATAATTCCAACTATCCCTAAAGGATGCCACTGCTCATACATCCTGTGGTGAGGTCTTTCAGAATGCATACTCAGTCCATATAGCTGACGTGAAAGACCCACTGCAAAATCGCATATGTCTATCATTTCCTGAACCTCTCCCAAGCCTTCCTGGTAGATCTTTCCCATTTCCAGACTGACCAGCTTCCCCAGGTTCTCTTTGTGCTCTCGGAGGGCATTTCCTATTTGGCGCACGATCTCCCCCCGTTTAGGAGCAGGCATATCTCTCCATACCCTGAAGGCTTGCTGTGCCTGATGGACTAGTGCCTCATAAGCCTGCTCATCTGCATAGGCGACAGAACCTAAATATTCACCATCGGCTGCACTATGGATATGATGGGGAGCATCTTTAGGGAAAACACCCTGTAAACCATTATGGATAACAGGGTTAATATCAGAAAGGCCTAGTGCATTCCTTATGTCAGCGTAGACAGACTGGGTGGTAACGGCCATATTTATTCAGATTTGATGATAACCCCCGTAGCTTCAAAAGCGATATTGACTTCAGGCTCTGTGATGGTTTTCTCCGCTTCTTCCTGAGACATACCTCCGTCAACAGCATAATGTCTTAGGATATCTACAGAGGTGGTTTCTACAAAGGCCTTCCCTTCAATAATGGCCTCACTTCCAGCAGAATTGATAGGAACAAAGAACCCATAATCCTTAAAAGTTACTCGCATACTTTTTCCGTCCGGGAGGGTCATGCTCATCCAACAGCCTTTGGCCTGGCAACAAGCGTCAACCTCCCCGCTAAGCTTTAGGCTGGCTA
>JBCCLI010000581.1:0-3217 GCA_039026975.1 Bacteroidota bacterium
AGCGTCCAAGAGTTAATGGTGGCATCATGACTTAGGGGTAAAAGTAGTTGTGATGAAGTTATCCTTTGTCTCCTCTCAAGTTAGAGAAGGAAAAGGTAGAATTCTCACGAATTTATGAATGTTCAGTTTTTGTGTAGTAATGGCATCAGGGAAGTCCCCTTTTTCAGCTTACCTTTTTGAATGGTATGGGAATGTAGCATCCTTGAGAATGTATATAGATAATATCTGTTTTTCAGAAGTAAATCACAAGGCGAGATAGTTTCTGGTTAGTCATTAGGAGTAGTAGTTAATAGCCCCCAACTAATTAGTTGAGGGCTTTTCTGTTACAGGATAATATAGTTGTCTGAGATCTCGCCAAAGAATGTAGTTTTATTCTTGTCAGCTAGGCGGATGTGAGCTGAGTGTGAAATGTAGATATCTCCAGACGCTTAGCTTTCAAATGTGTCCCAAAGGAAAACTCTCGCTCCTAAATATAAGTCATAGCATGTCTGTTAAAGTGGATCAAGTCGGTAAGAAGCTAGTTCTTTACCATCAACTGATCCTGCAAATAGGAATAGTTGATCTCCTATTTTCTTTCCACTAAGGCCGTAGTATATAGGGAAGCCAGTGCTTATTTTTCCTGCGTCTATCAGTCTGCCCGTCTCATTTAGCACACATAACTGTATGCTCTGGTTATCTCTCGTTGCTACTGCGATTAAATCATAGTCTTTATCTAATGGCAGGTTGTGAAGCCGTGTTTGACCTTGTATCATGGTTTGGCTTGTACCTTGAAATATAGAGCGAGGAATAAGTTCTCCTTGTTCATCCACTCTGAAGACGCTGACGGCATCACCATGGTAGTAATAGGTGTGTCTATCCTTCACCCAAGGCGTGGGTTTGTAATAAATATGATGCCTATGGCCAACGATAACATACTCCCAGCCTAAGCGAGTAGCAGAAATAACAGGGTAGGTACCATTAAGATATAGATTAGGGTCATCTCCGATATTGCAGATGTTCTCGAAATGACCGTCTTCATAGACCCTGAAACTGCTCAACCCATTATCCTGAAATCCTCCGGTAAAGAGAAAGGTCTTTCCATCAATCTGGTGGGTAGACATCCCTATGATCCCATCTGTAAATACTTCCTCTGAATCAGCCATGGATTGTACATGTACTAACTTCCCCTCCTCAGTGACCCTAAAGGCACTGAGACCGGGCGTTTGTTCTAATCCACCTACAAACAAATAGGAAGCAGTTTCCATGTGAATGACTTGCAGGGTAATCACTATGCCTAAGTAGGTGGTATCTGTGTCTGGCAGTACGAATACGCTCTTGAGGGTTCCGTCAGAATTAATTCTGTAAACTTCAACTGCATTCCCACCCTTGAGACCAGCGAAAAGATAGTCATTTCCACCAATTTTATCTGTAATGAGACCCCTTACTGTGTTTTTGCCTCCTGAGACCACATAATTCGTCAGAAACTGCATGCTCCCATCATTCTCAATCTCAAATAGATCAATTTTATTCCCATCTCCAGCAGTGTACAGATAGTTTTGACTTCCCAGTTGATGCACAGTACATGTAACAGTATTATAAGAGGTTTCGACCGTACTGATGGGGACAATCTTAAATTCCGGTTGTCCATAAATGTCTAGTGTTAGTAAAAATGAGATACTTAGAAGTATGTAGGAGAATAGCTTTGGCATGACATAAGAATTAAAGAATTGACTTAGTCGGTGAGCTGTTAGGTTAAAATATCCTTAACTACATGACCGTGGACGTCTGTCAGGCGATATCTCCTTCCCTGATGTTTGAAGGTGAGCCTCTCATGATCTACTCCCATGAGATGGAGTAGGGTAGCATGAAAGTCATGAACATGAACGGGGTTTTGTGTGATGTTATAGCTGAATTCATCTGTTTCCCCATAGGTAATACCAGCTTTTACCCCAGCTCCAGCCATCCACATAGCGAAACATCTGGGATGGTGATCTCTCCCATAATTGGTAGGGGTAAGCTTTCCCTGAGAATATACCGTTCTACCAAATTCCCCACCCCAAATGACGAGTGTATCTTCTAACATCCCTCTTTGCTTGAGGTCTTTAAGTAAAGCGGCAGTAGGTTGATCAGTCATTTTACATTGATTCCTGATACCACCGGGTAGGCCTATGTGTTGATCCCAACCTCTTTGGTATAACTGGACAAACTTCACCCCTTTTTCTAACAGTCTTCTGGCCAGTATGCAGTTCGCAGCATATGAGCCGGGATCCTTACTGGCTTCCCCATACATATCAAATATGTATTCTGGTTCATCTGATAAGTCAGTTACTTCCGGGACAGAGGTTTGCATTCGAAAAGCCATTTCGTATTGAGCTATTCTGGCGGTAATCTCAGGGTCTCCGTAGCTGTCATATTGGATTTCGTTCATCCTTTTCAGGTAGGAGAGCATTCTTGCTCTGTCTTCCCCATCATAATTCTCTGGGTTATTTAAGAATAGAACAGGATCTTTCCCTGAACGGAATTGAACGCCTTGGTGTTCTGTAGGAAGAAATCCATTTCCCCACAGCCTAGCATACAGGGGTTGGCCCCCGCCATACTTAGAGACCAGTGTAATGAAGGTGGGAAGATTATCATTATCAGAACCTAGTCCATAGCTTACCCACGCACCTATGGAAGGCCTGCCCGCAAGTTGATGACCAGTTTGGAAGAAGGTGATAGCTGGATCATGGTTAATCTGTTCTGTAAACATGGATTTGATGATACAGATATCATCTACTATCCCTGCTGTATAGGGCATCAATTCACTTACCCAGGCGCCACTTTTTCCGTATTGCTGAAATTCATAGATGGAAGGGGCTATGGGAAGGGAAGACTGTGAAGCACTCATACTGGTGAGCCTTTGTCCTTTTCTAATGGATGCGGGTAAATCAGTCCCAAAGAGTTTTTGTAGTCCGGGTTTATAATCAAATGTCTCGAATTGTGAAGGTCCTCCACTTTGAAATAGATATACGACTCTTTTCGCTTTTGGCGTGAAATGGGGAAGCCCAGGTAAGCCACCCATTCTCAAGTTCTCCAGGTTTTGAGGAGCTCCTGAGGTTTGTGCATTCAGCAGATTCCCCAAGGCTAGTGCGCCAAGTCCCAAAGAGGTTTTAGTCAGGAACTGACGCCTGTTAATGTGAGATGCTAGTTTGTGAAAGTCTTGGTCCATGATGGCAAATGAAGAAGGGTTATCTTTTGG
>JBCCLI010000582.1:0-3191 GCA_039026975.1 Bacteroidota bacterium
GACTTAGTAGGATTAGGATACAGTAAATGGAATAAGGCTACTGATTTCCATTTTACTGCACAGGCTAGGAGGTTAATTGACTTTGTAACTTCTCTAGGGATTCAAAACTGTTCCATCATAGCCCATAACACAGGGGCTACTACAGCTCGACTGGTGGCCCTATCTGAGAAACTAACCGTACAGAATCTGGTCCTCATTAACACGGAAGTCCCCGGACATAGGCCTCCCTGGATTCCCCTTTACCAGCAGCTGGGGAAATTACCCCTATCACAGTATATCTTCGGTACTTTTTTAAAGAGTGATGTATTTGTACGGTCCGGCATGGGATTTAAGGAGTTCTATTCTGATAAAGAGTTGCTGAAGCATAGCGCTTACTTAGCCCCCTATCTAGCATTAGTTACTCAGAATCCCCACCATACTAAGGGTGCATTAGCTTATTTGGCAGGTTGTGATTTTACATGTATGGATAGCCTGAAAGAAAGACATAAAGAGATAGCAGCCAACGTCAGTCTTATATGGGGAGAAGATGACCGCACCTTTCCTGTTTCATATGGGGAAGTGCTTGCTACTCAGTTTAAACATTCCACTTTCTACAGAATCCGAGAAGCCAGCCTCATGCCCCATGAAGAAAAACCGGAAGAAGTATTGGAGATTCTTGCTGATGTGCTGAACTAGTTCTTCACTCGGCTAAATAGTGATACCTTTCTATCCAGCTTTAAGACATAAATGACTACTCTTCACGCTTCATCTAAATTAGCTAGTGAATAGGTTCTTTCTTAGGTGAATCTCAACCTGTCTCTTAATAGGAAAAATTTGTTGAAATTCTCTAGACCCATAATCATTTTGACGATTTAGATTCGTTTCCTATTTTAGAATGTTTCCGAAATCTAATACTATGGACGAACAACTCATAGGAAGAATAGCAGCAGCCCAACTTGCCAAAGAGACAGGATGGCAAGTTATTTTTCAGAAAAATGAAAATTCTAGCCCTGGAAATCATATCTCAGGACGAGACGGGACTTTAAGTATAAAATCCGAATCAAAGAATCATCATATACACCTAGAAATCAAAAAAAAACTAAGAAGAGCCAGAATTCCTTTTTTAAAAGAAAAACAAAGTAATTTCTCACAATGGCTGTTACTATCAGACTATTTAAGTCAGCCACTTCAAAGGGAGCTTAGAGAAAATAGAATTAATTATCTTGACACTGCTGGGAACGCTTTTCTTCAAATGGTGGACCTGTTCATTCTAGTAGAAGGGAAAAAACCGAATCCAAAAGCTGTAGATGAAATCCGCTTAAGATTTAAGCCTTCAGAGATTTCACTTCTGATAAGTCTATTAATTAGTCAAAACCTCCTTAACGAAAGCTATAGGACACTAGAGAATTTACTTGGTACCTCTAAAAGCACTATATCAAAACTTTTTAATAAGCTTAAAGGAGAAAAATTTCTAGTTGAGTTAAATGGCTCACTAAGGTTCCAAAACTGCCAATCCCTTCTGGAAGTAATTTCTAGTTCATACTATCAAACCTTTAAACCTAAAATTCTTCTACAAAGATTTCAGTTTGTAAAAAAAACAGGGCCTAGAGATTGGCAAAATTGGACACTGCCAGAGGGCACTAGGTGGGGAGGAGAACCAGCGGCAGCACTTTATAATGAGTATTTATCTCCTGGAGAATGGAGTATTTACTCCACTAATTCATCTAAGGAATTACTCCTTAAGCTACCAATAAAACCTGATTCCCAAGGACCAATTAGCTTATTTCAACAATTTTGGAATTCTGAAAATTTAGAGATGCCTACTCAACATATCCCCATTGTCCCACTACCATTAATCTATATTGATCTTTGGGGATCTGGTGATGGGAGAAATAAAGATGCTGCTAGAAATATGAATCTTCATTTATGTTAGCCATCCAAAATCCCCCTTTTCCAGGCTTTGAGAAAGTATTTCCCGTTATTATTCGTGTTTCTCAAACATTGGGAATTTCCCCAATCGTAGTAGGAGCAGGCGCCCGAAACATATGGATGGAGATAGGTGGAGAAGAAAACGCTACCCTACGAATTACCAAAGATCTTGATCTAGCTGTGTTAGCCACAGACGTACTCCATTTTGAGGAGATCCGAAGTTTTTTTGTTAAGGAGGAAGGGTATTCATTAAAAAATTCTTCTAAACTTTCCGTCTTTAGCCCGGAGAATATCCAAATTGATCTTTTACCATATGGTCCTATCGAAATCGACCACGAGATATTACTAGGAGGTACAAATGGTGCTTTCCAGGTTGAAGGATTCCAAGAAGCATGTGAAAATGCTATTAACATACAATATCAAGAACTGGGTGAAATAAAGGTAATCAGCCCAGGTGGATTCGTTCTCTTAAAGTTTATTGCCTTTGATGATCGTCCTACCGCTAGAGAAAAAGATCTGGATGACCTTTCCTCATTTCTCAGCTTCTCATTTTCCCTCTTCTTTGATGATATCCAGGAAAAACACTGGGATATTCTAGCTTCATATAGTACCACTGATAACTATTCTCTTGAAGTTGGGAGCCACTACCTTGGAAGAATGCTAAGAAAAACCGTTGGTAGCAACGATACTCTTAAGAATCGGATAAGTAATATACTGGAAGACCATCTAAATCCAGCGTCAAATTTGCTGTTAATAAATAAACTTTCAATTGCAGCAAAAGTAAAAGCTGAGGATGCTGTATTAGCTCTTAAAGCTTTATTTCAGGGATTTTCGGATAAATTAGAGTAGTAAATAGCCTCATAGTTTAATTTCTCTTGGGACCCTTTACCTTTTACCTTACCTCCTATCCCTTTACAAGTTCTATAGGATTGATACTTACTCACTTCTTCATCGTATATTCCGCTACTGACTATCAATCTCTCACGGAAACCCTGACCCATGAATTGTAGGATATCTGTAATACTGTTCTTCGGAGGACTTTTTTGTGTTACACTTTCTGCTCAACAACCTAAAAGAGCTTATCACGTCCCTGAGTTTGCCCATACGTGGCATTTGCCCAGTCTGCATCCTGACCATATTATACTAAACCTGACGGAAGATCCCTCCACTTCTATGAGCGTTACTTGGCGGACAAATGTAGAAGTGCTAAAAGGATACGCAGAGATTGCACTGGCTACGGCTGCACCCAAGTTTTGGCGAAATGCCACTACGCTAAAGGCCCA
>JBCCLI010000583.1:0-3188 GCA_039026975.1 Bacteroidota bacterium
AAACGCAGAAATACATGGATCAGTTTAAGACCTTTGCTGAGGGAGAAGCTTAACCTATTACCAGACCTTATCCTTGTCCTTCTGAATCTCCTCCCTGAACTGCTGTACCCAGATCTCAGATTTCTCATTAGCTGTAGGGGCATAAAAGAAGGGAGGGAATACCGCTTCTTCTACAGGAAGTGATAAAAATCTTAGTATCTCTTTCAAGGTATATTCAGGCTCTGCTATAAAATCTTCATAGACCACCGTCATAGGACTGATGTTATACCTATGGAAGTATTCCTGAATAGCACATTCTTTTAAAATGATCTGATGATAGAGGGTGAGGAAGGCATTAAAAATATATTTCTCCTCATAAAAGCTTCCCTCATTTTGATGACTTGTCCCGGCTTTTACATGCCAAACCCCATCCTGAATAGCTTGCCACCAGGAGACAGCCTGCCTTATCTTATTCCTTCTGGTAAGGAAAATATGCTTAGCATTGGGAATGAGGTGCCCAAAGACAGCTTCCATACTTACCTCTTCTGGAATCCCCCTGAGGGTTTTGATTTCTTCAAATAGTGATTGGAAGTGGGTAGTGGTATAAGAATGCTTAATCCCAAAGACCCCATTTTCTGAGGTTCCCACGGTATGGAGATTCTCCCTTAGTTCTTCATAAGTGGTAGCACTATGTTGTTCTGCCAAGGTATCAAAGCCGATTTTATTAAAATATTCTCCAGCTTTACCGGCTATGCCTGTCCTTTCCAGGCTTTTACATAATAGGGTACTTCCAGTACGTTGGGTAAACCAGATACGAAAGAAAGTAGTAGGTTTCATGAATCCTTTTACCCAATAATTGCATAAGAGGCCTTAAGGTCTTAGAGAGAAATAAACAACTCTGTTTCTCCTTCATTCTCCTGAGCCGGTCCAGGCGTACTCCTCCCCTCTTCTATATACTTCTTCATCAGCGTGGTGAGTTCCTCCACTATCTCTGGATTTGTTTCCGCTAAATTAGTTTGTTCTCCTATATCGGCTTCCAGGTCATAGAGCTGAACGATTGGTAGATCCTGCTCTCTGGCTACCTTGGGCGTAGGAGCACTCCACCCACCTGATCCCGGACAGAAGATGAGCTTCCACTTTCCTTGACGGATAGCGAAAGAGCCATTGACTGAATGGTGTACAGTCGCCTCTCTTACTGGGTCTCCTTGAGAATTTCCCTTCAGGACAGGTAGGAGGTCATAACTGTCTTCTCCCTGATTATCCTGTAAACTGTCTCCTTGAATGGCGGCTACTGTAGCCATGAAGTCTATCAGGCAAATGGTCTGATCTGAAGAAGTATTCTTGGGAATTACACCAGGCCAGCTAGCAATGAACGGAATCCTATGTCCTCCCTCATAAATATCCGCTTTGTACCCTCTGAACTGGTAAGAAGGAAAATGCCCTATAGACTCGAGTCCTTCCGTATCTGCATAAGGAGCAAAGCCATTATCACTGGTGAAAATGATGAGGGTGTTGTCTGCTTGCCCATTCTTTTCCAGGGTAGCCATGATCTCCCCTACCAGATCATCTATCATTAACACAAAATCGCCATAGGCAGTAGTACTACTTTTTCCTTCATAGGCTTCTGTAGGTAGCACGGGTGTGTGAGGAGCGGGTAGAGGGAAGTATAGAAAGAAGGGCTTATCTGTAGATGCTTGGCTATTAATATAAGAAAGCGCTTCTTCCTTTAGCCTTGGTAAGACGCCTACATGTGTAAACCCATCTCCTACAGGGCCTTTGCGCCAAAAGCCTAGTCCTTCATTTGCTTCTACTGTATCTATTCGACTATGAATGATGTCATTATCCTCTATATACACATAGGGAGGGATATCCAGGGAAGCGGTTATCCCAAAAAACTCGTCAAATCCATTAGAAAGTGGTCCGTGCGAAATGGGTTGAGTATAATCCACGAATCCTTCTTCATCCTTTACAAAGTCCACGCCCAAATGCCACTTCCCTATGGCAGCTGTATGATAGCCATTTCTCTTTAGAAGCTTAGCCACTGTTAATCGGTCTTCCGGAATGAGGTGAGGGTCATAGCTCCATAGCACCCCTTTTTTCAGTCTGGTTCTCCAGGAATACCTCCCCGTAAGAATCCCATAACGAGTAGGGGTACAGACAGCAGATCCACTATGCGCATCTATGAAGCGCATCCCTCCTTCCGCTAGTGCATCTATGTGAGGAGTCTCTATTTTACTGTCAGGGTTGAAGGAGGAAATGTCTCCATATCCTAGATCATCCGCCAGAATATAGATAATATTAGGGGGTGAGACCTTTTCCTGCCTGGGTACACATGCAACCAAGGCCAGAATCAGGAGTCCAAATATCAGATAGCTTTTCATTCTTTCTTTATAGAAATAGAGAGATTCATTCTGACTTAATCTACCTTCTTCCGTTCTCATGAATATTCATATTAGCACCTCCAAAGACATTTCTCAGGAAGATATCATGGCTGTTTATAAGGCTAACCACTGGTCTTCGGCTAAAAAACCAGATAAGCTGTATAATGCTTTACTAAATTCTCATACATTAGTATCAGCATGGGACAGGGATAAATTAGTGGGTATAGCTAATGCACTTACGGATGGATTTCTAGTAGTCTATTATCCGCACATGCTGGTACACCCGAAATATCAAGGGAAGGGGATAGGAAAAATGATGATGGAGGCATTCCAGGAGATCTATAGGGATTTCCACCAGCAGATCCTGGTAGCAGATGGAAAAGCCATCAACTTCTATGAACAATGTGGGTTCTCCAAGGCAGGGCAGACGCAGTCCATGTGGATCTACCAAGGCGAAGAACATTAAGTAATACGCAGCATGAAGACGTACCTACCAGTTAGCCTACTATCTGTTTTCCTAGCAGTAATACTAGGATCTTGTCAACCTGATCTTACCTCCGCTGATCTGGATCAATTATACACCACGATGAGTGGGTCCTTCAGCAGTGAACAGCAAGCTGAGGCTGATTCTACTTACTACCCTATTTCCCTACATATGTACCCCATTTGGCCAGAATCAGGAGAAAGGTGGCTGTATGTAGAGCAGGCTATGGTTTCAGAGCAAGACAAGCCTTACCGCCAGAGGGTCTATAAAATTGAAGGGATTGAATTGAACCGTTTTCAGAGCATAGTGTATACCCTGGAGAATGATTCTCTTTTTGTGGGGAA
>JBCCLI010000584.1:0-3172 GCA_039026975.1 Bacteroidota bacterium
ATTTAATATGAGCCAAGAAAACCCCTGGAAGACCCTTTCTCAAAATACTAAGTATGACAATAACTGGATTAAGGTTACGGAATTTCAAGTGCTAAATCCCGCAGGTAGAGAGGGAATTTATGGAGTGGTTCATTTTAAAAACCAGGCTGTGGGAGTAGTTCCCTATGAGAATGGAGAAATATGGATGGTAGGTCAGTACAGGTATCCCCTGGAAGAATACTCATGGGAGATACCTGAAGGAGGAAGTCCCTTAGGGGAGGACCCATTAACCACAGCTGTAAGAGAACTTAAGGAAGAAACTGGGCTTGTAGCAGAGACCTACCAGCCTATATTAGAGATGAACCTATCTAACTCTGTATCAGATGAGTGGGGGGTAGTTTACCTTGCCACTGGGCTTAGGCAAGAAGAGGCTGAGCCTGAAGAAACAGAACAGCTTTATATAAGAAAGATGCCTCTTGAGGAAGTCTACAAAAGGGTAGAATCCCGAGAAATTAAAGATTCTCTTACAGTCGCTGCCATCTATAAATTGATGCTTATGAAGAAAATGGGCCAGTTAACATGAAAAGAGCATACTCCCCGGGAGAGGACTATGCTACTTTTCATTTACTACTACTACTAGCTTTTTTAACTGTTTAATTCCAGGTATTTCAATAACTCTGCTTTCACATCAGGATTTTTGAACTTCCCACAGTATTCAGCTGTGATGGTGGTACTGTTCACATCTCCCACCCCACGAGAAGCCACACACATATGCTTAGCATCCATGATGACAGCTACATCAGTAGTGGCTAAAGCTTCTTGAAGCTCTAGGGCTATCTGTCTGGTCATACGCTCTTGCACCTGTGGCCTTCTGGCATAATATTGTACAATTCTGTTTAGCTTAGAAAGGCCTATCACCTTTCCGCTGGAAATGTACGCTATATGTGCCTTCCCAAAAATGGGAACAAAGTGATGTTCACACTGAGAAAAGAAGGTAATATTCTTCTCTACTAACATTTGATTATACTGATAGGTATTATCAAAAAGTGTGATTGAAGGCTTATTGTCAGGGTTTAGTCCCTGGAAAATTTCTTTTACATACATCTTAGCTACCCGCCTAGGGGTACCATTTAAACTGTCATCGGTCAGGTCCAGCCCTAATACTTCCATAATTTCTCGGAAGTGATGCTCAATTTTGTCAATCTTTTCATCGTCATCCAATAAGAATGCATCAGGACGTAATGGAGTGTCTACTGAGGTAGCAACGTGTTGATCCCCAATCTCTTCTTCCATACCGTGTTTCCCTGAGTGGTGATGATGGCCATTGTGGCCGTTTGCCCCATTAGGCGGGGTACTCCACAAAGTTTCGTTCGGTTTCATATAATCTAATGGTTAACTCAAGTGAAGTATCCAAATGCTTCCTGAGGGTATCATAAATCACAATTGCGATATTTTCAGCCGTAGGATTCATATCCTTGAATTCTTCTACCTGAAGGTTTAAGTTTTTATGGTCAAATCTGGCGATAACATATTCCTCCGTCAGATCTTTCAGTTTTTTCATATCTACCACATAGCCTGTTTTCCTGTCTATTTCTCCAGTAACCTTCACTATCAAGTCATAATTATGACCATGATAGTGAACGTTGTTACACTTCCCGAATACCTCCTTATTTTGTTCATCACTCCAGGTTGGGTTATGTAATCTATGGGCGGCGTTAAAATGTGTTTTTCTGAAGACAGATACTTTCATGTGTGAGCTACTGAAAACTATTGTTTATGAAGTGTCTAAAGTCTATTACTTTCTTATTTCTACCTTTTGAGAACAAGACCTTTGAAATATTGTTTAATAAAAAGTGATAATTATTAAACAAAATATGGGTTTCGCTTATCTTTTAGCGCCTAAAACTGCCAATATTTTCAACAGATTCCTAGATAAGTTTTTCTCCCGAGTATGAAAGAGATAATTGAGGTTATAGTGATCGGAAGTGGAATAGCCGGACTTACAGTAAGTTCCCTATTAGCAAAAGATGGTATTAGTGTTACGCTCTTAGAACAAAATTGGTTACCTGGAGGATGCGCTAGTTCCTATCCCAGAAAGCATTATATCTTTGAATCTGGTGCCACTACCATCGTAGGATTAGACGAGGGAATGCCATTAGGTCACTTTTTGACAGAAATAGGGCTAGACCTACCCTTCAGAAAACTAGAGACGCCTATGCAGGTACATCTGGCTGATGGAGAAGTGATTACCCGTTACCAGGATTTGGAGAAATGGATAGCCGAAGCGGAGCGAGTATTTGGTACCAGGGGACAAAGAGCCTTCTGGGAACACTGCTATCGGATCAGCCAGTTTGTCTGGAGAACTTCCCTGCTCCAGCGAAATTTTCCTCCCACTAAATGGCAAGATTTTCTTCAGGCAGCTCAGAGAATTAAGGTAGATCAGCTTGTCTATGGGGGCTGGGGGCTGGTGTCCATGAAGTCCTTCTTGAAGAGATATGGTTTACTGGAAAACCGGCGATTTGTAGATTTTCTAAATCAGCAGTTGCTCATTACGGCTCAAAACTATGTGGAGGAAGTAAATGTCTTATTTGGGGCAGCGGCCCTCTGCTACACTAACTACACTAACCTTTACATGGATGGAGGAATTATTAATCTGGTAAAGCCCCTTGTTTCCTATATAGAATCAAAGGGGGGAACTGTAAAGCTGAGAGAGGGTGTTACTAAGGTTCAAGCTGCAAGGGAGGGGTATATAGTGACTACCCCTAAAGGAGAATATCATACTAAGCAGCTGGTGTCTGCTATCCCGTTAAATGATACCCTCACCATATGGGAGGATAAAAAACTGGCCGCTAACTATAAGTCTAGTATGATGGCCTCAGATCAGGTAAATTCTGCCTTCTCTTTAGGTTTCGTGATGAAAAAGAAGAAAGATTTTCCCAGTATTCACCATCAGATTCACTTAGGAAAGCCCTTATCTTACACGGGTTCAGGGAGTATTTTCCTGAGCCTGAGCCACCCGAAAGATATAGACAGATGTGGGCCTGATGAGCTGGTAGGGAGCGTAACTACACATGTACCTGATCCTGCCCATACCTTCATCACAGATAAGGTGCAGGTGGAAGAGGAAATTTTTGCAGCCTTGGAGAATAGAGGCTTCCTGAAACGGGAAGACGTAACTTTCCACCATTCCTCC
>JBCCLI010000585.1:0-3154 GCA_039026975.1 Bacteroidota bacterium
AGGGCCTATAAACAGGCAGGCAGACAGACCTATCTGGATGAATAGCTGAAATAGATGCGGATTAAAATGAAGGAAAGCTGACTTAATAATTCTCATACTGATCATGAGAAGTAAGCCTCCCAGAAAGAAATCAGACAAGCGTTTTTCTTTTTTTAGGAAAAGAAAATAGCAGCTTAACAGGAAGCCGTTGATTGCCCCAAGGGCACTAAAAAGAAATATGAGTTGCTGGTTGAGGCTCATGGGATGAACTAAAGCAATATAGTCCGTTATACGCAAGAATACAGACTGTTTGTTATCAACGGATAGCTTAATATCATAAGAAATATATCATCCCTGCTAATTCCTTTTAACTATTTTCCTCCTACTGCTATTCCCTGTTATAAATAGGTTCCCAACTCGTCACTAAAAGCGCCCTATTCATCCCAATCCCCATTCTGGAGACCACTCTTAGCGTTAAAATCTGTTTTTAAGTAATAAAACAGAACCTTATGAAACGCATGTATGTATTAGGATTTTGGGCTTGCCTCAGTGTAAAACTCGTAATAGGACAGTCACCTATACCTGAAATAGAACCATATATAGACAGCCTGATGGAGGCTGAAAATATTCCTGCCTTAAGTGTGGGGATATTGCTACCAGATTCAGACCCTATTTATGTAAATAAGGGACACTTTGATAGAAGTAGGGAAAGAGAAGTAAATGAGCACAGTATCTACCAGATAGCTTCCCTCAGTAAGATGTTTGCGGGAATCATAGCACATCAATTTTTAATGCAAGGGAAAATCAGGCGCCACCAACCCATTGCTGATTTTTTCCCTAATGACCTGTCTAATAAAGCGAGAAAAAAATTTGAAGGGGTAACCTTTGAAAAATTACTTCATCATAGAGCTGACCTTCCCAGAAATGCAAAAGTAGGGTATAAGCGTAAGGATGGGGATCCCTATTTATATGAGTATACAGAGGAAGATATGTTACAAGAGTTGGCACAGCTAAAGCGGAAAGGAAAGGGGGAATTCAGATATTCAAACTTTGGATATTCCCTTCTTGGGTATTTGCTGGAACAGGCTTCAGGAAAGTCTTATCAAGACCTCTTACAGACATATATTTTTGAGCCCTATGGAATGGGAGAGACTACCTACACGCTTCCCGTTGGAAGTCCAGCTTTGGTTACACCTTACCGAAAAGACAGGAGAGAAATAAAAACTGAAGGCTGGCATATGGGGAAACTTTCTCCGGCTACTACCATTTGTAGCAGTATCCATGATTTAGCAAAATTGATGGAAGCGCAAATCCAGGCCTACCGTCAGGTAAATAGTGGGGGAGCTATGGATAAGCTTTTCCTTACGGAATACACAGAAGAGGCTTTTGAAGGAATGGGTGATTACGGGCTCGGACTGTTTAAATGGGCTACTGGTGATTTGGGGCATGGGGGAGATGCGGATGGTTTCGGCTGTGATTATAACTTTCATCCTAGAGAAAACTTTGGTGTTATTATCTTAACATCCAGTGGGGGCACATGGGTAATAAGATTGACTATTGAGATGAACAAAATCCTGGGAGAATACCTGGAAAAGTGATAAGTATAAGGAGTATACTTTTAGGAGCGAGTCTCCCTATAAGCAAGTATGCTACACGTATTGGAATTGAGAATATGGGAGGATAAATACAGTTGACTTAGGCTAACCAGGTTTCTAAAAGCCTTGATACAATAGGTATGCACAGGATATGGTGATATTGCTAAAAACCCGTTTAAATCATTAGATTTTTGAGAGAAAGAAGCAAGGAATTTCTATCCAGTTGAGAATCCAGAGAATCCTTCTTGACCTACTATCGTATTTGCGTAATATTGGGTGATTCTGCTATAGATCTTGTTAACCTATTTGCCTATGCCAGCCATGAGAGCACTTGTTTCACTCGGGATTCTTGGCCACCTGATTCTCACAGCATTACATACACATGCACAGGGGGTTACTCCCGATGAAAAGGTAGTGCTTGAGTTCTTAAGAGATTATCCTGCTCAGTCTGCCATTAAGTTGGTCAGAAATGATACGGTGCTCGCTATCCAGAATCCTGATAAAATGATGCCTTTAGCCAGTACGGTGAAAATCATTATTGCCATTGAATATGCTGAACAGGCTGCTTCAGGAGAAGTAAATCCAGATGAGCTGATCTCCTTGGAGGAGGTGGGTAAATTCTATTTGCCTAATACAGATGGAGGCGCACACCCTGCATGGCTGGAAGCTATAAATAATTCAGTTCAGGAAGGTCAAATTTCTGTAAGAGAAATTGCTAAAGGAATGATAACCTACAGTTCCAATGCCAATACGGAGTGGTTATTAGATAGGTTAGGTCCTGGAAAAGTGAACGCCAGAGTAGATAGCTTAGGGATTCAGAATCACGATGAAATTTTTTATTTCGTTTCAGCTCTGTTAATGGGGAAAGAGCACTTCAAGGACTTGAAAGGAGAAGACTTAGTGAATAAGCTAAAGGAAATGAGTCTGGCTCAGTACAGAGAGTTTTCTGAGCAAATCCACGAGAAGCTTAAGCAAGGCACTACCTACCAACTGGAGCTAATGGACTTAAGTATGGATTTCCAGCGGGTATGGTCAGATAACCTGCCTGGGTCTACTGTAGCAGAGTATGCCGACCTTATGAGGAAGATCAATTCTAAGACCTACTTTTCTTCAGAAACGCAGACGTATCTGGATGAGGTAATGGAGTTTCTGATGCAGAATCCAGCTAACAGAGCCATTTTTCAGCATGCGGGGATGAAAGGCGGTTCCTCAGCCTTTGTGCTGACTAAAGCCCTATATGCGACAGATACTGACGGGAATACCACAGAACTAGCCTATTTCTTTGATGACCTATGGCCCATCACCAATATGAGGCTGCAACAAAACATGAATCAATTTGAGTTGAAAGTATTGACAGATCCATCCTTTAGGAAATTTATAGGTAAGGAACTCTCAAAATGAAGCAACTAATTTGGAGGTTAGTCATACCGCTAACGATTATTTCCTTTTTCCTTGTTACCAAGTGGTGGTTTGTGGCAGTTGAGGATGCGCCAGATTCATGGATGTACGGCTTCCCCTTTCCTTATCTATGTGAGGGTTGGCATACATCTTTATCACTCCAGGTTTTTCTCAAGGAGCTG
>JBCCLI010000586.1:0-3126 GCA_039026975.1 Bacteroidota bacterium
CCGTTTCTGGAAACATAAATCATAAATCCAAAAATAATCAGCATTCCCAAGGCAGAGGGTAGATACTGGCTATGGGGTTGGTAGTCATCAAACACAGTTCCAGAGAAAGCCGCCAACAAGGCCCCAAAAGCACTTGTCATCTTATAAATGTGCTCATACAACCACAGTTTGTGCTTTTTATATATGGTGGTTGGAATCAGATAACGGATAAAGTCATACGTCACTACCAGCAGCAATGCGCCTACCGTACTGTAAATAATGACTGGTGCCCATATCATTCCAATTTTTTTAAAATAGTAGAGGAAGTAAAATAGGGCTAACAAACTCACAATAGCTACTATCATGTCCAGCGCTTTGGGTTTATTAGCCTTATCTTTCAGCGTCCTAAACCCAGAAAAAGCTACATATCCACTTAACACAGTGATAACTAGCAGGAAGGTATTTCTCCCAAAGACAAACACTCCAATTAGGCCTGTGAGAATTACCACTATCATAAGCAGAAGGAAATACCTACCACTTGTATTATGAACTTTCCCTCCCTTAAGACTTAATAATGCTACAATCCCCAAGACTAAGCCTAAGGTGCCTGAAATAACGTGTATAATGATATTTACCTGATGAATACTCATAAGCTTTTTGATTTCTCACAAAAAGCTTATGATCAGGATGTTATCATAGGTAATACAGGTGAGAGGCCTGAATTTCCAGTGAATAGCCTCTACTATCGGGTGGGTGTAAAAGCCATTTTTACTAGTTGAGCTTGATCAGTTGGCGGATAACAGGAGAATATCCCTTACTACTAATGATCTCAGGGATATTCTTACCCGCTAATACCAGCAGGAAACGACCGTTCAAATGAGGCTTGATTTGTTGGATATGGGAAGTGTTTACGATGTACTTCCTGTGAACCCTTGAGAACTGATCATCCAATCGCTTTTCCAAAAATAAGAGGGAGTAATCACACAGGCGTTTTCCTCCTTCCAGGTCGTATACGTAAGCGTAATTATCATATGCCTCAAAGCAAACGATCTCCTCCACTGGGATCAGGAAAATATTATCTCCTCGCTTTACGGGTACCTGCCGGATCATACTTTCAGCTTGAGCATTCACTTCCGTTGAAGCTTCAGCCTCAGTTGAGGGAAAGAGTGACCTGTTTAGGAAGAAGCTCAGTCCCAAGACGAGAGAAATAATCCCATTAAAAAGATACATATTCCCCGCTGAGAAGGGCTTGTATTCTCCTGTTTGTAAAACCAGCATTCTGATTAAGATCTCTACTTCCAAGGCTATAACACCTATTATAAAAAAAGCTATCCCCACCATCAGGAATAGAAGAGCTTTATGTGTTATGCGTGCTTCCAACCAGCTCCTATTGGCAGATAAACTGACCAGTAGATACCCAATAATCAAGCTGGTAACCGTAGAGAGAATAGCCCACTGAATCCAGTTTAGGTCCCCATTAATGAAGTAGTTAGCCGTACCTATCCCGACCCCAATCAGGATGATCTGGGGGAGATATTTAGCGGCTTTTTTTATGTCGAAGTGGGTGGGGGGCATAATGCTCATTCACTGTCTTGATCCATAATTTTAATGAGTTAACGATTCCTTGATTTTCTGTAACTCACTTCTTAAAAATAAAGGAATCAAGATAATCAGATAGAATCATGGCCTGTCTTTCTCTCCTGGTAATTTTTCTATACCTCTGGCTTATAAGTCTTCCTGTTATTATGAACTCTTTGTAATTGCAGGCTTTTACTTCCAAAGTTAATCAGTAAGCCTATTTCTAGTCCATATGCCTCTACATAATTCATGGCTTGTGCTAAATGTACGTCTTCCAGGTTAATGATGGCTTTAAGTACTACCATAATCACATCCTCTACAAAAAAGTCTACCCTTCTTCTACCAATATGGTATCCTTTATAATGAATGTCCATTTCATGCTCTCTGCTGTAAGCGATCCCTCGAAGGCCAGCTCAATAGCCAATGCACGCTGATAGATCAGCTCTTGAAATCCATTACCAAGGGCTTTATGAACCTCCATGGCGGCACCTATGACCTTATATGTTAGCTCTTTATACTCCATCAAGAAAAAATCAAGTAAACCTATAATCAAGTGTAATCATGTATATGACTTAGACGGCAGCCTCCTTTCCATACATCACATACTTCCCTCTTACTTCCTTAAACTTTAAGAGATCTTCCTGCCATCTGGCCCATATATCTTCCGGACTATCCCCCTTTCTAATTTCTTCTCTGAAGCTGTCATAGCCTGTCCAAATGTCAAAGTTCCTGTTGAAGAAGCCATTTTTGTTTGGCGCTTGCTCATACAATTCTTTCATGAGCCAAATGCCCAAAAGTAATACAGAATCTCCTGACACTTCTCCGGCAAAGTCTATCCCCTGACAGGCTTCATCCTGAAACTTGGGATAGGTAGATTTACCTGGCAATGATCTGGGGGTAAACTCAAAAGGGATGAGCTGCATGCCATATACTTCCATCGTATCTGCCAGCTCCAGCCAGGGAGCGCCCATAAAGGTGAAAGCAGAGTCTGTTCCCCTACCCAGTGAAATGGGCGTAGGCTCAAACCAGCAAAGCACCGGATACAAATAAGCAGCTCTTGCGCTGGCCATATTGGGAGAAGGGGTGGGCCATTCCAGGCCCGTATCTTCCCATCTCATCTGGTGCTGGTAATGCTCCATAGGCACTACCCATAGCTTAAGGCTATCTTTTGTGTCCAACATTTTCTCTCCTACCAGCATACTTGCATACTCCCCTATGGTCATGCCATGCACTATGGGTACCTCATGCGCACCTATGAAGGAGGTATGTTTCTTTTGCATCATGGGACCTTCCACATACCAGCCATTAGGATTAGGCCTGTCCAGTACGATTACCCCTACCTTAGCCTCAGCACAGGCTTCCATTACCAGGGCCATGGTGGAGATATAGGTAAAATGTCGGCTGCCCACATCCTGTATATCAAAAATCACCCAATCCAGTCCTTCCACCTGACTTTGAGCAGGTTTCCTGTTTTTTCCATAGAGAGAATAAACCGTAAGGCCTGTTAGGCTGTCCTTTCCATCCTTAATTTTAGCGCCTGCATCTGCCGTTCCCCTAAAGCCATGTTCA
>JBCCLI010000587.1:0-3119 GCA_039026975.1 Bacteroidota bacterium
GCAAAAACCACGGCCAGCTGATTCGCATTGAAGAAGTATTCTACATGCCCCATACTTCCCTCAAAAATGACCGTGTTATTAGAAATACCTACCTCTTCTGCACGGGCTTCCATATCACATGCTCCACGAATAAAGTAAGGAGTGGCGGCAGTATCCAGTTTAGATAGTCCGCAAAGCACTACCGGATCTAACTCTTCATGTATGGCTACGTAAGGAGGATCTCCAGCATCCATCCAGGAAAGCCTCAGAATAGAACCAGAATAAGAAACCACGCCCTGAACTTCAGAGGTGAAGTCGGTGATGTCATTGCTATTCCCTTCAAAACCACCATTGTTATCTATATGCTCCTGGAGGTAAGCAGGGATCTCATCATCTTCTGCCATATAGGCCATATTCACCGCCATGATGGCTCCGGCAGAAGTTCCCCCTACATAAATCTGTTCGGGGTTAATTCGGAATGTATTGGTAGTAGCAGCATCTTGTCTGAAGAACCTGACAGCAGCTTTCATATCGTTCATAGACATGATGAGTTCCTCTGCAAACTCAGTAGAGTCAGCTGTTTCTACATCTTGAAGCCTGTAGCTGATGGTAGCGCATACGTATCCAGCCGCGGCAAATACTTCACATAAGGGGCCCAATTCTTTGCGAGTACCTCTTACAAAGGATCCTCCATGTGCCAGGATCACCAGCGGCCTCTGTGCTATGGTGTCCCCGGTGGGTTCATACACATCCATCAAAAGGTCCTGCTCTACCCCACCTAGTGTGGTAGCCTGTCCGTATTGAACATCAATAGTACTATCTGCTGTGAAGCCTCCCAGAATGTATCTGGTCCCATTACATTCTGCTGGCTGCGCCAAAAGGTGATTAGCAGAAAGAAACATGATACAGGAGAAAAGAAATCGGGTAATAGTTTGGTTCATAATCTGTGTTTGAGATGTTGAGTAAAGCTGTTTCGTTGACGAAGTGAATGAAAGGAAAAAGGTACTATGTGCAAGAACTGATAAGCAAATTTCTTGTTAAAAATTTACCTGCGGCCTCCCATTTTAGAATTGAGAATATCTTCAGGAAGAAGTTCCCTGCTTACTTTATATTCAGAATCTTGCACCTGTTGAGAAGGTTGTGAGGGTCCGGGTTATTCTTGAGGATTTTGGCTATTTGGGTAGCATAAATCGTGGGATATTCTCCTAACACCAGGAAACACAACTCACTGTAGCGCACCCAGGTCAGGAACTTACTGCCGGCCTAATTGTATCCTGAGCATTTGCCTCTGCTGGTGAAACTCGCTATACCCTTTGGAAGGATTATTGGCATAGATAATTCCCATACTATTAGCTTGAGGGGTAAACATAAATTCCACCTTGGTGGTGGCATTTCCACCCTTGTGGGAAACAACTTTTAATGGGTGAGCTAAATCTATTTCAAATCCATATCCATAATAAAAGTCCTTTCCATTTTTCACGCTAGGTTGAGTTACTTCTGAGAGGGTAAGCTCGTCCAGTAATGTATGCTTGTGTAGCCCTTGTTGAAATTTAAGCATATCTCTCATAGTGCTCTTTCCTCCCCCATAAGCACTCCCTATTTGGGTCTCACTCATGTTAAAGGGTTCTAAAATGTGTTTTTCAATAGCTTGAGCATACGTGAGGCCAGTAACCTCCTCTATTACAAGACCCAAAAGCAGGTATCCTGAGTTACTGTAGGAGAACCTTTTCCCACTTTTAAAGGACGGTTTTTCTGATGCAAAGAATACAGTGGAATTAGGGTCTTGCGCATAATGATTAAAGTATTCTTCTACACTTATCTTCTGATGATTAACTACTTTTTTAATGAAATCCTGAGAATAAATATCTGGTATTCCAGAAGAATGAGTAAGTAAATGATGAATGCTTATTTCCTGCTGTAAAGGATGGCATTCATAAGAGGGAAGGTAGGAAGTAAACTTATCCTCATAGGCTAATTTCCCTTCGTGTACCAGATGAGCTATGAGCATGCCCGTAAACATTTTCCCTAAAGAACATAGTTCGAAATGACTATCTAAAGTGTTTTCTTCACTAGCGGTATTTACTCCGCTGGCTAACTCAAAAAGAACTTTTCCCTGATGGGCAATTAGTATACCTCCATGAAATTTGCCATCATTAGCGTAGCCGCCAGCAACAGTAGAGATTTCTTCTGTCTCACTCTTAAAGGATTTTTGTGCCCATGAGAGGTTCATGAGGCCTATAATTAGGAGGATGTGTGTTAAGAGGTAGATCTGATTTTTCATGCTTACAAAGTATGTATGGCCTCATCCGATAATTTTGCTTGTAGGGCAGTAATGTTAGTTGACACTTTCTCAAGTATATCTTTACAGACTGCTACTTCCTCTTCATGAATCCCCATTAAGGCTCCAGATCTATTCTGGGAAACAAAAGGGGCTAGATTTTGCAAAACCTCCCTCCCCTTCGGAGTGATTCTCGTGAGAAACCTTCTTTTGTTAGCAGGATTAAGCTTACGCTTAAGAAGTTTTTTCTCCTCTAAGGAAGACAGGATACGGGAAATAGAAGCAATATCTTTGAAGATGAGCTGAGACATTTCTATATGTGATATGTCTTCGTTTTGTTCCATTTTACTCAGGATGAGAAGCTGGTCAATGGTCAATCCGGGATACATCTGTTTTAGCCTAGCCTGTGCATATCTTCTGTACAGCTTAATAGCTTTCTCAATTGAGTAGAATAGTGTTTGGTCTGGATAGAGGAATTTTTCCGTATTTGACATATCATAATTTGATATATCAAATATATAAGTAATTGTCTAAAAATAAAACCTCTCTAGTGATTCCCATTCATAACCAACTTGTACTTTTTGGGCTACTCCATATCCAGAATCTTACCCCTATTGAGGAGGTTATGGGGATCCATACTTTGCTTGAGGGTTTTCATCAACTGGATTTCGGATTTTGATCTGCAGAGATTTAGGTAAGCTTTTTTGTCCTCCCCCACGCCATGCTCTGCCGAGATGGATCCGTTCATCTCCCCCACCCTTTCGTAGATGATGGCATTTATTTTGTTAGTCAGGTTCGGATCATGATGTGCTTTCCCTACCAGAAAGTGAATGTTTCCATCAGCTACATGCCCAAAAGCATA
>JBCCLI010000588.1:0-3097 GCA_039026975.1 Bacteroidota bacterium
GATGATTTTCAAAGACCCATAGGAGGATATTGGTATCTAACAGATAATTCATTCAGGCATATAGTCTTTAAAGTCTTCCAGAGGTTCATTAAAATCTGGTGCTATATACTTGATAAGATTGGGCATACTACCCAGAAGTCCTGATGCTTTTGATGATGTTTTTTCTGGAAAGGATTGCTTCATCATAGCATATAATTGCTCCACCTGAGTATCAGAGAGATGCTCAATACTGTCAATCAACTTAGTCTTGATTTCGCTCACTGTCATAAATCTATATTAAAGCTTTTCCTCCTATTTCTCAATCATAATACGTCAAAAAAGAAGAAGGGATTTAAAAAATGAAGGCTTGGAGTCCAAGGGTAACCCATTAATCATAACCCCAATTTAATTCCTGAGCCTGATCTGTTAATTCATCCAGGGCTTTACTTCTTTTCTCAAAAATAGACTGTCTGTACGCTACCATGGGGAAAGCAAGTGAGTTTGCAGAAATCTCTCAATTTGAGTTCCAGAAAGAAATGGCTGCTAGAGATATTTCTATTTCCTATGATGAAGAAGAGTTTGAGAAAGATTTTCAGACTATCATGAAAAAGCATAAAAAAGATTGATTGTAGTTAGTGATACCTCTCCAATTTCTGGCTTCTTAAAAATATAAACTGAATCCCTAACTGTCCTCTGGTAAATGAGAAATAAAATCCATCTTCTGGTGTAGAATTCTAACCACCTCAATAATATCACCTTTAATCCTGAAGAAGATGATATGGGTACCAAAACTGTAGCTCAGTCCACCGGGAAAAAGTTGATCTCTTCTTCTAACTCTTCCAGAGGTAGGATTTTTTTGAATGGTATCTAAAGCGGATTGAATCTGCGACTGATACTTTTGAAATTGTTTCTTCCCCCAAACTTCAAGGCTGTAGGTAAGTATTTGCCTGATGTCTTCCTCAGCGTATTTCGATAATCTTAATTCCACCTTATTCTCCTTCAAAATGATTCAGAACTTCTCCAGCTAGTTCACTAACACTTTTTGTGCTGTATTCTCCTCTCTCTAGGGAATCTAAAGCCATGGAGAGCTCCTTTTTAAGAATCTGTAACTTGAGAGCTTTAAGTTGATCCGTTTCTTCCATCAGCCTTAAAGCTTCCCTAATAACCTCACTAGCATTATTGTACATACCTGTGGCTACTTTGGCATGAACTAGTTCCTCTAGTTTTGGCGTTAATGAAACATTCATGATTTATCATTTTTGTCTGATAACGAAGATTAACAATCTTTGTTACTAAAGCAAGGTTATTTGCTTAGAATAATCATCCAGGACCTGAGAAGGCAATGACTTCAAGTAGACTTGGGTAGTACTTAGATTGTTATGGCCCAACATCTCTGAAATGGCTTTTATAGGGATTTCATTTAGCAAGGCCTGAGTAGCAAAGGAATGCCTGGCTACATAAGAGGTCATCTTTTCTTCTATCCCACATTGTTCGCCTATTTCCCTTAGGCCTTTATTGTATCGCTTCCTGGCCCATTTAATGTCCCTATATTGATCTTCCAGTTTCTCACGCTTTATGATGGGAAAGATAAACTCTTCTCCTTCCTTATCTTCAGCATAGTAGGCGATGATTTCAGCCAGCTGATCTGAAATAGGAATATCATACACCTTCTCGGTTTTACGCCTTCTGTAAGAGATTCTTCCATTACTGATGTTACTCATCTTCAGGAAAGCTAAGTCCATAAAAGAAATACCCCAGAGCATATAGGATGCTATGAAGAAGTTCCTACAATGGAACAAGTGAGAATCCTCTTCCAGTTCTAAAGTCAGGATTGACCTCATCTCATCTACGGTGATCGCCCGTTTTTGAGTAGGCTTGGAACGAATCTTATATTCCGCGAAAGGATAATCCTCTCTCTTGGCTAGCCCTTCTTTGATGGCTTTATTGTACAAAGCTCTGATAGCACGCATGTAAACAGAAAGCCCATTGATAGAATTTCCCTTTTCCAGGTGGGCATGTTCAAACTTGACTAAAAACCTATAGGTTATATCCTCAAAACTCAGATCATCCTTCCCAAACTGATTTTGGTAGGTTTTCAGTACCCCAAGGACAGTATCATAGTTCCTGGCATTACCAAACTTCTGGGCCTTCCTGAGTTCTTGAATGATTCTCTCAGCAAACTCAAAGAAGGAATTGGAATCCCTCTTTTTGGTCAGGAGTTCTTTTAGCTCAATAGCTGTTAAGCCCTTGAGTTGGTTAGCTTGCTTGAGTTGCTCTATCCTTTCCAGATAGAGAGCCTTCTGGTTAAGGAGTTGTTGATTGATTCTACTGACTGACAAGGTACCCTTATAGGTTTTTCTGACTTGCCTTCTTTTGGCATCCCAATCTTTCTCTAATACCCTAAATCCAGATGCGATCACTGTGGTCTTACGGAAGTGCCCCAGCCTATACACAATCATAAAGGTACCATCCTGGCCCTTCCGGCGTTTCTCAAGGGATATGGCAATATGCGTACTCATCTAAGGCAAGATACAAAAAATGCGCACACCATGCGCACGCAAATATTGATTTCCTATACTCCCACATGAATCAATAAATTTAATTTATTACTGATAATCAAGTATTTACAATTCATATAAATATATATCAAACCAATATTTATCTGCCTTACAAGCAGGGGGTCACTGGTTCGAGTCCAGTAACTCCCACCTTCAACTCCACGCACTTATAACGGTTTAGTTATAAGTGCTTTTTTTATGCGCACAGGATTTGCACGCAGATACCCTTGATGCTAAGATCAGGACGTTACTGTTGATATATGGAAAAGTCCAGCCGCTCGTCGCACTACCAGACTTTTCCACATTCCGACAGGTCCAACAACAATTTTTTTTAGAAAATATTTTACTTACCACCGCTGCTAAACAGGGGAAGCTTACACTTACTCCTATTGAAAGAAATATTGAAATCTGTACTCCAGGTAAACTTGGGCTTCTTGATATTGACAGAAGATACAGCAAATTCAAATCCTCTATTTCTCACAGAACCTACATTCTCCGTGATAAACTCAAAACCAGTAGTAGAAGGAAGCTGATTCTCCAGCAGTAAGTCTCTGGTAATC
>JBCCLI010000589.1:0-3087 GCA_039026975.1 Bacteroidota bacterium
AAATAGAAGGACTCGCCCCCTTTGCCTTGGCGGGAGATACGGATGGGGTGTTTGCTAACATGCAATTTCTCCCTGGAGAATACACCCTCACTGTTACGCCTTATGCTGTCTCAGGCGTACCCTCCTCTTCAGGAGAACCTCAAATTATATCCTTTACAGTGATCCAATCATGCCAGATAGCGGAGCTAGAAGATATCATGCTGGTAAAAGGGAATAGTACTGAAAGACTCCTTTCCCTCACGGATGGGATGACCATTGACCTAACCCAATATTCTAATCCCTTAAATGTAGAAGCTATTCCTAAGAGTTGTGTAGCCAGAGTAGCTTTCGACCTTCAGGGACCTATCAGCAGGACTAAGACTGAAGGACTGGCTCCCTTTGCCTTGGCGGGAGATACGGATGGGATATTTGCTGGTATGCAGATTCTCCCGGGAGACTATATGCTTACTGTTACCCCTTATGCTATACCTGGCGTAGAGGCTTCTGCCGGAGAGATACAAATCATCAACTTCACCGTTACTGAAGCCACCCCTTCTCCTAGCTTCCAATTGAGTAAGGCCAGCTTCAATCCTGAGCCTCAATTTACACTTTACCCTATACCTACCCAGAATGAACTGACAGTTGACATGAAGTTCTTTGAAGAAGGAAGATATAGCTTAGCCTTATATGACTTTACTGGAAGAATAATTAAGACAGAATACCTCATGTATGATGAGCCCGGCGGGAAGAATTTCCTCTTATCTACCAGTACTTTATCTTCAGGGGTATACATGATAAAGCTTAGCAAAGCTAACTTTATTCAGTGGAGGAAAATCACGATCAAACGCTAGCCTTTTAACACATAATAAGCTATCCCTCGCTACCTGGCCTTATGATCTGGGGTAGATGCTCAGGCATCCTTTCCTGGCTGAATTCTATCTTATTCTCACTAAAAAGTAAGATTTCTTCTATCTTTAAACCCAGGTTTTACGGCTTACTATTGCCTCCTTAAACCTGATGTTTGAATATTCTAACAGACTACTACTATGAAGAATTATCTCTTACTTACAATAGGTACCTGTATGGCCTTTTCCTTTTTTTCTTTTTTCACCTCCTGTAAGCCTAGTACACCCACTACTGAAGAGGAAGTATCTCTTGTAAAACCTAACGTTCCAGACTGGCATAAGAATGCTACCATATATGAAGTCAACCTCAGGCATTTTACCCCTGAGGGAACCTTTACTGCCTTTAGAGATCATCTCCCCCGTTTGAAGGAAATGGGCATAGACATTCTTTGGCTGATGCCTATCCACCCTGTCAGTGAGAAAAATAGAAAAGGGGAACTGGGAAGTCCCTATGCCGTGGCAGATTACTATGACGTAAATCCTGACTATGGAAGCATGGAAGACTTTAAGACTATGCTTGCTGAGATCCATGACTTAGGCATGTATTGCATCATAGACTGGGTGCCTAACCATACGGGCTGGGATAATCCATGGATTAGTGCGCATCCAGACTGGTATACCCAGGATGAGGATGGGAAAATCATAGACCCCATAGATTACAATACCGGTAAGTCGTGGGGTTGGACAGATGTAGCAGACCTAAACTATGACAACAGGGAGATGCGCCAAGGGATGATAGAGGCTATGGCTTTCTGGATCAGAGATATAGGAATAGATGGATTTAGGGTAGATGTGGCACATGGAGTACCTGTAGATTTTTGGGCGGAGTGTTCTGATGCCCTGTATGCTATCAAGCCTGTCTTCATGTTAGCAGAAGCGGAAGTGCCGGCTATCGTTAATAATGGAGCGTTTGTCATGGATTACGGTTGGGAAATGCACCATCTGCTAAATGAAATTGCCAGTAGCCAGGGAGCTACTGAGGGGTCCGGCCAAAAGCTGGTGAAAGGTAACCTGGTAGAAGGAAATGAGGAGGAAGCCGAAAAGAAAAATGCCCTTGATATTGATGTGATGCTTGCCAAAAAGGCAGAGCAATATGCTACCGGTTATCAAATGCAGTTCACCTCTAATCACGATGAAAACTCCTGGTCAGGTACTGAATTTAAGAGAATGGGGGCTGGACATAAAGCATTTGCTGTGCTGACTGCCACCTTTGATGGGATGCCCCTACTCTACACAGGCCAAGAATCTGCAATGGACAAGCAGTTGGAATTTTTTATAAAGGATGAAATACCCTGGGGGGAATATGAGTATGCAGACTTTTATAAGACTCTATTCTCTTTAAAGCATGAGAATGAAGCCCTATGGAATGGAGAGCATGGCGGCCCTCTATCAAAAATCCAAACTGGGGTAGATGAAGATGTATATGCATTTACTCGCAAAAAGGGAGAAGATCAGGTAGTGGTCCTGATAAACCTATCTACCAATGACCATACATTTAAAGTAAATGGAGAAGAGATAGAAGGGACCTATCAGGAAATTTTCTCCCAGGAAGAACAAGAACTTCAAGCAGGTGCTGAGGTATCACTAGGTGCTTGGGAGTACCTGGTCTATGCTAAATAGATAAGAGAAAGTTTATCTCTGTATAGAAAAAGACCCTTCCTGTTTTACGGGAAGGGTCAAGCAATTTAACACACTACCAAGAGACCAAAAATTCTTAGTTTCTTCTGGACCTGCTGGAAGACCTGCTTCCTGAAGATCTGCTCCTGCTGGAGCTTCTTGACCTACTCATACTCCCTGAAGATCTTGAAGAGCTTCTTTGACGATATGAGTTGCTAGAACTAGATCTGGAAGGAGAGCTGCTTCTTTGACGGTACTGGTTAGAGGACCTTGAGCTATTTCCATATGATCTGGATCTGGCAGGCGAACTGCTTCTCTGTCTGTATTGGTTTGAAGAGCGAGAACTGTTTCCATAAGACCTGGAGGGAGAACTGCTTCTTTGACGGTACTGATTAGAGGACCCTGAGCTATTTCCATAAGACCTGGACCTGGATGGTGAACTGCTTCTCTGTCTATATTGGTCAGAAGAGCGAGAACTATTCCCATAAGAGCTGGAGGGGGAACTACTTCTCTGTCTATATTGATTTGAAGAGCGAGAACTATTCCCGTTAGTTCTGGATGGGGAACTACTTCTCTGACGATACTG
>JBCCLI010000590.1:0-3055 GCA_039026975.1 Bacteroidota bacterium
CTGGGAAATGCCATTCAGCTAGACAGGGCAGATTACCTAACACGCATTGGGTTCAGTTGGGACATAAACCCCTCCGGGTTGAGGAGTGATGGAGGAGGTACCTTTGAAATCTCCCTAAGCCTGAATCTGCCTCAGTTTTCCCTCATGGGCTGTAACAGCCGATTCAAAATGAAAAATCAGTGCCCTAAATTCTAAGAAGAAAGCCTTGTGTTTATGAAAAATCCATACCTATATCGCCTGATTGTGGGAATAAGCCTTCTACTATCACTTCAGTCTGTCCGGGCCCAGTGTACCCTGGATATTGAGGTGGTGGGAGAGCTATGTACTTCTAGTGCCCTGACCTTCATTCCCAGTGATCAGACGGCATTCCAGTATACATGGTCATTTGATAGCACATTCAACGGCTTTTTTGATCGCTCCCCTACTGCCACCTGGGTTTTTCGGCCTAATGATAACCCATTAACAGATACCATTTATTTGAGAATTATTACAAGAGATAATGATACCTGTACTACTAGTAAGGTGATCAACCTGGAAGCCAGTGGTTCTGTAGATGTAAATAGATATGAAGGAGAGGGCCTTACTGATGAAATTACCAGCTTCCTACATAGGAAATGCGCAGACGTAGGGGATGAAGAAAGAGAATACACCACTACCTATGAAGTGGAAAATGGTCCTGGAGGACCCTACATATTCGACTGGGGAGATGGATCACCAGAGGTCATTAGCCAGGATGGAATTGAAACGCATACCTATTCAGAATTAGGCAACTACTTTTTAACTATTAGGAAGGAAGGCCTAGCCTGTCCAGTGTATACGGAAGAAATCATCTTCCAATTTGTCCCGGTAGCAGGCCTAAAAATCAGCGGAGACCCCATAGTATGTGAAAACGATGAAATCTGTATTCAAAATCTCACGGATATTGAAAATAGTCCCGTAGACTACTTCCTCCTTCTTTGGGGGGACGGTACACCTGCACAAACATTTGCTGACACCTTTTCCAGATGCCATACTTATGGGTTTACCGTAGATGATGTAGCTAACATAGGCTTTTCGGGTTTGAACAGTGAAGTTACCTTAATAGCCAACAATTCCTGTGGCAGCCATACCACTCGGTCACAGATTAATGTAAGGGTACAGGCAAGGGCTAGTTTCGATTTTACAAACCCTGGCTGCGAGAATGATCCTGAGGTATGTTTCACTAATACGACTGTCCCCTCCCCTAGCTATATAGATCCACCTTCCTTTGCCTGGAATTTTGGTGATCCCAACAGTGGAGATGATAACATCAGCAGAGAATTGAATCCCTGTCATGAGTTTTCTGGGCCTGGCACTTATATAGTCACCCTAGCAGCAGAAAATGGATGTGGAAATGCTGCGGCTATAGATACTGTGGTAATCCTGGAAAATCCCATAGCCCAAACTAATGTCATAGATACGGCTGGCTGTGCGCCTTATGAAATAGAAATAAGAAATACCTCAGTCCCAGCTAGCACTGCAGACTTTCCCGTGAGCGCATTATGGAGCGTATCCCCTAATTCCGGAGCCACCATTCTTGATGCTAATGATACCAGAGTGAACCTCCGCTTTGAAGAGTTAGGCATCTATACCGTAAGGCTCGCTATCTCATCTGATTGTGGACAGGATACCTGGGAACAGGAATTTGTCATAGGGCAAACGCCTGATATTACCTTGGAAGCCATAGCTGATACCTGTAATTCATTTGAATATGAAGTTTCTCCCTCTATGGTGAGCTACAATGACTATGGGCTTCCCATAACTGACTATACATGGGAATTTACCGGCGGGACCCCCAGCACAAGCTCAGGTGCTATTCCTACAGGCACAGTGGCATTCTCACAAGGAACCCATACAGTAAGGGTAAACGCTACCAATCTTTGTGGAACAAGAAGTGTGTCCCAGGAATTTACTGTCGCAGCACCTAGTAAGCCTGATGCAGGAGCAGATACTGCCCTATGCTTGAGTGATGCTCCCCTAAGCTTCACTGGACTACCTGATAATGGAATATGGACGGGTAATTTCATCCAGAATGATGGGGTGTTCAGACCCTTATCCCCAGATACGTATGAACTCATCTACACCACGGGAGGAGGCCAATGTCTAAGGACGGATACTTTAGAGGTACTGGTCAGAGATACTATCCCGCTATCTGTGATTCCTGATATAGCCCTATGTGAAGAACCCACCCCTATCAAACTTACGGCTTCCCCAGTAGGAGGAAGTTGGTCAGGGCCAGGCCTATTATCAGATACTACCGTGATCCCTGATACCCCTGGCGATTATGCCTATGTATACGCCTATGCAGATCCTCAAACAGGATGTAGCTCTACAGGCGTATTTAACTTAGAAGTGAATGCCCTTCCCCAGGTGGCCCTGAGAGATACCCTCTACTGCCTGGGAAATGACTCCTTTACCCTCACTGATAGGATTTTGCAGGCAGAGGGAAGCTGTAGGTGGACAGGCCCCGGCATTATCAATGCTCAAAGTGGAACCTTTTTACCGGATACTGCCGGTACCTACAGACTTGTCCTTTCATGTGAGAATGCTGATAATTGTGTAGACTCCTCAGCGGTTATCATAGAGGTTATAGCACCTGAACCTGCCGTGGCAGGCAGAGATTCCAGTATCTGTAGAAGTGCTGGCACCTATACCTTCACAGAGTTTAGTCCTATGGGTGGAGAATGGATAGGGTCAGGTGTGATAGCAGGTACTAATCAAGTAGATTTAAACCAGGCCAATGGAGGCTTATACATCTATGAGTTTGGGGCGGGCTCTTGTCTCAGCCGAGATACAGTAACATTAACCATTCTTGAATCAGACAACCTACAAGTTCCTGAAGACCAAATACTGTGTGAGGGTTCTGGGCCCTTTCCCCTTACTGCTGTAAGTCCCACTAATGGCATATGGTCTGGTTTAGGAGTAGACCCTGATGATAACTCCCAGTTCTTACCTGAGCTTATCCTACCGGGTACCTCTTCTGAACTTACCTATACCGTAATTAACCAGGATGGCTGTAACAGCGCGGCTAGCTTAA
>JBCCLI010000591.1:0-3046 GCA_039026975.1 Bacteroidota bacterium
GCTAAAATGTCCAGATATATCTGAAACAGTTTTTCAGAAAACGGACTATAACCAAAGAGAACTCATTGCCCTATTTGTTAGGTATAATACCTGCGTGAATGCTGAACACACTAATTATGAAGCGAGGGGTAAGCGAGATGCTTTTGATCTGAACCTCAGAGTAGGCAGTACTTACAGCGACATTACTTTTTCCAGGGATATAGGCACCTTTGCGCCCTCTATACAGGAGTATAATTTTGGGGGACAATCTAGTTTTAGGGGAGGGGTAGAGTTAGCGTTATACTTACCCTTTAATAAAAACAGCTGGGCACTCATCTTTGAAGCTACTTACTTTTATTACAAGACTTCATTTGGGGAAGAACAGACCAGCAGTTCCAGTACCCTAGGCACAGGTTCTACCACCAGAATATCAGGAGATATAGATGTAGAATACGTGGAGATTCCCGTAGGTCTGAGGTATTATTACCCCCTGAGCGATAAGCAAAAGCTGTTTGTAAATGCTTCCTACGCCTTCACTATGGATATGAATTCCCTTGTGAGATTATCTACCTTAAATATTGAACTTGAACCAGCGGGTAACTTCCAATTAGGACTTGGATATAAGCACAATAATAAATATCAGGCTGAGTTGCGATATGGCTTCAATAAAAATCTCACCAACATTGATTTCTCCAGAATAGAATCTAACAGTTCATTTGTTTCTCTTATTCTGGGGTATAATTTGTTCTAGGATGATGCTGAATATAGAGTAGCCCTTTACCATAAGACCCTATTTTACGGTCTCATGGTAAAGGGCTATGATTTCTTTTATCACCAGTTGGGGGGCTTTCTTCCAGACCTTATGCTCTGTTTGGCGCGCTAGCACATAGGTATGATTAGGTAAGTGGCCGAAGTCTTGTAAGCAATGAGTCATTCTGATCATATCCTCCTCTGTTTCCCCAATTTCCTGGGTGGGGGAACGAATTTCAGCAGCAATGACTGTGATAGGGATAAGCTGAGGCATAAACCTATCAGCCATATAAGATGTAATCTCAGGGAAGTGCTGTAAGACGTAGTAAAGTCCTCTTTTATATTCTTTAATCAATACCCAGTTTTCTGGAGAAATAGTCCTTTTTACCTTGGAAGCATATGCTACCGTCAATCCACAAGGCGTAGCAACGTCTATGAACACAGCCCCTTTGATCTTGCCCTTATTATATTGAGTAAACTCAGAGGCATAAAAACTTCCAAATGAGTGAGCCACCAGAAAGTAGTCTTTCTTATACCCTAATTTTCTTAAGGCCTTAGTCAGTTGCTTAGCTTCACGTTTAAAGGAGATCCTGCTGGTATCTATTCCACTTTTCCCTAATCCTGCTCTGTCGTAGGTGATGAGGGTAGCATCTGTACCCTTATAAATATCCTGCAAGAGGGGAGCCCAGACAGATCCATCGTCCCCATTTCCTGCTTCAAATACAATGGGAGTACCTTTACCTGGGAGAATATTTATGTGAAGATGGTGCCTCCCTACCTTGATAAGGGTATCTATTACTTGAGCATATCCTTGATGGCAGGTAAGAATAGTGATTAATGAAAAAAGGGTAATGATTTTTCTCATGGAAAACGGGGATATACTTAGCTTGAGATAATCCTAAATGGTGTTAGATAGGAGAATGACCTGTATGTTTGGTCTGCTTAATCCGGCTTTTCTCCGTACCAACGAGCCTCAGTAGGGGACAGGAGTTGCAAGCGCAGCAGGCGTAATTAGACCAAATAGCTAAACTGATCTATCAAATACCCTGTTCTATGTTACCGTAAGCTGCGGCAAGTCCTACTCTAGCTTTCAGAGCTATGTGCCCTGCCCTCCGCCTTTCATATCAGTCCTGTAGAGGCTCTTGTAACGGTTACCCCAACATAGAGGGAAAACGCTTTGGGCGTTCCCACAAAAAATCACTCTGAAATGATTGGGTCTTCTCCTACCCTTATCCCATACTTCATACCTTGTCCAAGATCTGTGAGAGGAATAGAGATTGACATCCCGAAATTGAATTGTTCAGTTAGGCTATCGAGTCCCCTAAAATTTGGGGCAAATAAACGACCGTAGGTATAAAAGTTCTCATACATTAGATGCTTAAAATCTGCTTTCCTAATTATCCCAGAGTAGATCAAGGAGTCCTCCAAAGCAATTTGCACCTCCGTTTCATAATTATGAGATATAAAGAATTCTTCATGTGTGCCTTCCCAAACATACTCTTCAGGGATGACCAGTGCACTATCAAATAGGCAGTAGTTTCTGGTAGTTATGATAAGGTGCTTATCTGCTGAGCTCACTGTATCCCTCGATACGATTTCTTTTCCATAACCACCTATGTAGGTTTTCCGCTCTTCTCCCATATCCACCCTACTACCTCCGTACTCAATAATGATGGTACTGTCAGGATCAGTAATTTCTTCCTCGGGGCCTGATGAGTAATTGTCTATCTTACAGCTGACCATCAAGACTACCCCCAGCAAAATTAATTTGTTCATGTTTAATAGTATTCAGGTATAGATGCCTTCTTATTAGCAATACCTACGATTAACTGCTCTCCCTACCATCAAGCATAGATGAAGGAGAGTGTCCCGCTACACTTGGATACTTTTATTTTCTTTGAGTACAGAATTAGCCTAAGTTCAGAAGTGTGGAGAATAAGCTTTTTATGGGACTGACCTCCCTTTATATACGTTGATCAGGCCATCTCCATGGGTAAACTCAAATAAATATTGAACTGTCTCAGACTGAGAATAAGACTTTGTATAGTCAACACAATGTCTTTCGAGTCTAGCAAAAACCCACCTATCATTATAGACATGGGAGAAACGAAGAATGAATCCCGTAACATTCCTAGATGCCATGGAGGCTACTACTTTTTGATCTTCCTTTTGATTAGCTGAAGTTATCAAGTTAGCATCAAAAGCTTCACAAAGGGAATCAACAAAAGCATAGTTCCGATAAATTTCTTTTAGCCCTAGGCCATACTTTTTGTTTATGTAATCATCAATAACCCCACCTAGTGTATTGGGAACCAAC
>JBCCLI010000592.1:0-3045 GCA_039026975.1 Bacteroidota bacterium
TACCTCACAGTTTTTCAGTGAATTAAGAAGGCCTGTTTTTTTCATTCCCGCTTTTACTCCATCAATTAGAAAATCACTTACCATAACCATCTCTCCTCCTAGAACTATTAAATCCGGATTGAGTAGATTAGCTATATTCCCTAGGGCCTGGCCTAGTTTATCCCCCTGCTCCATCAGTAATTTGATGGAGAGTGCATCTCCTTTCAATACCGCATCTAGCACGTCATGATAGGTGTAAGTGTCTATCTTCTCCAGCTGGAAATAGAGAGAAGTTTCCCCTGCCAGAAGGGCATCTTGTAAATCCTGATACAGGGCGTCTCCCGATACTTCTGTTGTGAGGCAGTTCTTTTTTCCACAGGAACAAAGCCGCTGCTTAGTCCCAAACTGCATATGGCCAAAATTACCTGCGAAGCCTTTGGCGCCAAACACAACCTGCCTATCAAGGATAATACTGAGTCCTAATTTTCGGCTAAACTTGACTATTAACGCATTTTCAACCCCCTTTGCCTGTCCAAGCACTTGCTCAGCTATTCCTATTACTCGTGTATCATTGTCTATGAAGACTGTTTGTCCGAGTTCTTTTTCTAAAAAGGCCTGTAAAGGAAGGTCCAGATGATTAAAGTAATCAGCAGATTCTCCGGTATGCCCATTTACACTTCCCGTTAAGGCTATCCCTATCCCAATGATCTGGTCAGGAGTAACAGGAGAGTCAGCTATGGCTTCTTTTATAAAGGAGATAATATATGTCAGGCACTCTTCAGAGTTTTCTAGCTCAAAGGCTCGATTATGTGATTCATAAACCGTCTCCAGATCTATTCTATCCACACTAACATGAATCCACTTGGAGAGGATCTCGACACCAACTACAAAAAACTTCTCTTTATCTAAATTATAGACAGAAGGTTTACGGCCATTCTCAGTTTCTTTCTTCCCCTCTTCTACCACAAACCCTAATCCGAGCAGCTCATTTACCAGCTTAGTACCTGTAGGGATACTGATGCGTACAAATTCAGAGATTTCCGGTATGGTGAGAGATTCGTCTGACTTAGACATGTACCGGATAATACTTTTTAGCTGCTTGGCTTGACGACTTTCTCTGGCGAGAGGGCCTTCTTTGGGTAGTGAAAATTGCAGCTTTTCCATTTAATGAATAGATAACGGTTCCTTCATATTAAATAAAAAAGAGATTAAGACAAATTAATTTTATAAAATTTTTTATAAACCATAGTTGATAAACAAAATCTTTTATTGAATAAATATCAATTTAAAAAATATGCTTATTGACCCAAGCTAGCTTAAAGAAGCCTTTTTAGGGAGAAATTTTTACTTACGGGTCTTTTAGGAGTAAGTGAGAAATTCTCTCTCTCCCCAATAGCTTGTATTGACATTTCCTAAAAATTCATTAGGCTGGATTCAGAGTAAGCTCATCATAATAGCACAAGTAGATCTCCATGAGCAGAGGCAGCGGACTCAGCTGAGCTTTCTGGTGTTAGGATAACAAACCTGCTATTCTTGGGGAAGCACTCAAAAACTCATGTATTCAGAAAAGCTTTTTTTGTTTCTTTCCTATCCTGATAATTATTCGCTAGAGAATGAGTTGGATTCCTACTCCTACTACCCAGGAAGAATTCTAGGAAATAACTTCTTATTGGTTAATTCCAATTAACTGATGCCTGTCATCTACTCAGCCGTACTATCTTTGGCTATGGTATAATTGTCAAAATACTCCTCGAAGGCTTCCAACTGGAACTCATTCCCTGATGTTGAAATGGTAACGTCTGACCCTACACTTTCAAATGCGTGGAAAGCCTTTTTGAACAGCTTAAACTTGGCAGGAACTCCAGCTCCCTGTAGTGCCTTTATATAGTTGATAGTTTCGTCCAGGAAGGGTTCCAGCTCTCCAACAAAGGTGATGGTAGGAGGTGCCCATGAAAATCTTTAGCCAATGAAGAAGAAACGTAGGCAGGGATTTCTTCTCCTTCCAGGCCTTTCAGATACTGATCCCATCTGTGTTTATCACTTACAGAATTCCAGATTACGGCTCCAGTTTTTTGAAAGGATTCTGTTATTTACCGATGATCAATCATGGGATAAATAGGCATCTGGAAGGCTATGTTTACCTCCTTAGTGTCTCGTGCCTTTAAGGTCTGATTATGTAAAGTTAGGCTTACGTTTCTCCATAAATGCTTTTACCCCTTCTTGCCCGTTATAGCTACTCAGCTGATTCGCAATCCCTTCTTTTTCAAAGTCGGTTTGCTCTTCCAGCGTATTGGTATGAGTCATCATCATGAGTTTCTTGATGTAGCCGTAAGCATCAGTAGGTCCTTTCGCTAATTTCTTAGCTAGTTCTAAAGCTGTGTCCATCAATCTGTCATCCGGTACTACCTGGCTTACCATGTTCCACTCCAGGGCTTCCCGGGCGGAGAGGGTACGATTCATAAATGCCAATTCTACTGTTCGGCGAACTCCGATCAAACGGGGTATGATGTAGGTAGATCCTCCATCAGGCGTGAGACCTGAGTTGGTGTAGGCAAAGGTGAACTTCGCGCTTTCGCCAGCTATCACGATATCTCCAGACAGGGATAAGCCTAAGCCTCTGCCTGCAGCAAAGCCATTGACGGCTGTAATAACAGGCTTTTCCATGCGCATGATGATGCTCAAAGATTCATGTAGCACCTCGGCCATTTTTCGGGTCATTATGTCAATCTTGTCTTTAGCTTCAATCATGACATTGATATCCGCGCCTGCAGAGAACATGCGTCCTGCTGCTGTGATCACAATGCAGCGAATACTATCCGCATATCTACAGTAGTGAACTGTCTTTCTCAGTTCTGCTACAGCCTGAGGAGTTAGGCCATTTACTTTGGGACGATCAAGGGTGATGATAGCTACTCCCTCTTCTTCTCTGAATTTTAAATGCTCCAGGTTTTCCATGAGTTGTTTGGGTAGAATTGAAAATAAGATTCTTCGTACATGCATCTGAAACATCAGATCATGGCCACTTTGTACACTATTTTGGAATTAGTTTCTAGTAATCCGTCTTGA
>JBCCLI010000593.1:0-3035 GCA_039026975.1 Bacteroidota bacterium
GGACGAAATAAGTAAAACTGTCACACAATCATGGAGCATCATGGAAGTATGTGGCGGCCAAACGCATAGTTTGGTCAAGCATGGGATCATTAACATTCTACCGGAAGAGATAAGAATGATTCACGGACCTGGATGTCCCGTCTGTGTAACTCCGCTTGAGAAGATTGACAAGGCAATTCATCTGGCGGAAAGGGATAATGTTATTCTCTGCTCGTTTGGGGATATGCTCAGAGTACCCGGTAGCCAGAAGAGTTTACTACAGGCCAAGGCTGAAGGAGCAGACGTACGTATTCTCTATTCTCCTTTAGAGGCCGTAAAGCTGGCCATAGAAAATCCCGATAAGGAAGTGGTCTTTTTTGCGGTAGGCTTTGAAACTACTGCCCCTGCCAATGCACTATCAGTTATACACGCTGAAAGGCAAGGAGTGAAAAACTATTCCATTCTCACCTCCCATGTCCTAGTCCCTCCAGCCATGGAAGCGGTCATCAACGATCCGGAGAGCCAAATAGACGCTTTCCTGGCCGCAGGTCATGTATGTACCATCATGGGACTAGAAGAATACTACCCCATAGTGGAAGATTATGATATCCCTGTCGTCGTTACCGGCTTTGAACCTGTGGATATTCTCCACGGAATTCTCATGACCGTTAAACAACTGGAAGCCAGAAAAGCTAACCTTGAGAATCAGTATAGCCGGGTAGTAGCAGCAGAAGGTAACCCCAATGCCAAAGACGTCATTTATCAAGTATTTGATATAGAGGACAGAGCATGGAGAGGCATAGGAACCATCCCTAAAAGTGGCTATGAAGTGAAGGAGGCTTACGCCATGTATGATGCCAACAGAAAATTCCAGATAGATGTGGAAGAAGCACCTGAATCAGCAGAGTGTATTGCAGGTCTGGTTCTAAAGGGCATTAAAAAACCACATGAATGCCCCGCTTTCGGGAAAACGTGTACGCCACAATATCCATTAGGAGCACCCATGGTCAGCTCTGAAGGAGCCTGTGCCGCTTACTACAATTTCAGCAATGCTATTCACCAATTGGAACAGGTAGGATCATGAGTCAACCCACCCTACATATGCAGCTAAGCTGTCCCATGCCCAAGCTAGACTTTGAGATCGTCACGTTGGGGCATGGAAGCGGCGGCCTGCTCACCAATCAACTCCTGGATAAGGTGATCATAGAGGCTTTGTCTAATCCTATTCTGGACAAAAGACATGATGGCGCTACTCTCCACCTTTCCGGTAAAATGGCCTTTACTACTGATAGTTTTGTGGTCTCGCCTATTTTCTTCCCTGGAGGAAACATTGGTGAGCTGGCAGTAAATGGTACTGTCAATGATCTGGCCATGAGTGGTGCTATCCCAGAGTATTTGTCTTTGAGTTTCATTATAGAAGAAGGGCTCAGAATAGAAGAACTGTGGGAAATTCTCCAAGGCATAAAAGCTGCCTGTGAGGAAGCCGGGGTTCTGATAGTTACCGGAGACACTAAAGTGGTGGAAAGAGGAAAGGGAGACCAGATCTTCATCAATACTTCTGGTGTGGGTTCTATACATCCCAAAGCCAATATTGACGCTGGGAGAATAAAGGTGGGTGATAAGATCATCGTCAGTGGACCTGTGGCCAGTCATGGGATAGCCATTATGTCTGTGCGGGAGGGGCTGGAATTTGACACCACCATTACCAGTGATACCCAGAGCCTGAATCATGCAGTCATGTATTTGCTGGATGATTTTGGAGAAGCCATCAAAATATTCAGAGATCCTACCAGAGGAGGGGTAGCTTCTACCTTGAACGAATTAGCCAGAGACACCGCATTAGGGATGGAGCTCTTGGGAAATAAAATCCCCATGCTGGAAGAGGTCAGAGGAGGTTGCGAACTACTTGGGCTGGATCCCTTGTACGTGGCTAATGAAGGCATTTTCCTTTCTGTAGTGGAGGCTTCATCTGCTGATGCCATTCTCGCAAGATTGCAAGCCATAGAAGGATTTGAGCAGGCGGCCATCATAGGAGAAGTAGTAGAGGCACATCCCAAGCAAGTGATACTAAACAGTGGGATAGGAGGAAAAAGAGTAGTCCATATGATGGTAGGAGAACAATTACCCAGAATTTGCTAATGATGATTCAAACTGATTCACGAATACAATCTGATCTGGTTTCCAAAATACTGGTGTTCCAGGGAGAAGAGGGAAATCCCTTATTGGCCCCAAGAGGGGTCAGCATTCACGGAGATAAACTTCTGATAACGGATACAGGACAGAACAGGGTCTTTATCTGGAATACCATCCCCGAAACCCCTTTCCAGTCTCCTGACATCACACTAGGACAGTCTGATGCCTCAGGCGTAGGGAGAAATTCTGGGGGAAAGGTAACTGCTTCTACTCTCCTCTATCCTTCAGGAATCTGGACAGATGGAGAAAAACTGATAGTAGCTGATGCCTGGAACCATAGAGTTCTGATATGGCTGAGTTTCCCGGAAAAGAATGGGCAAGCAGCAGATGTAGTAGTAGGCCAACCTAACTTCACCTCTAATGAGCCTAATGTAGAGGGAATCGCCAGTCCTCCTTCCGCCCATTCTCTGAACTGGCCCTATGGCGTATTCTCTGATGGGACTTCCCTGTGGATAGCAGATACGGGTAACAGAAGGGTACTCTACTACAAGCAAATTCCTACCCGCTCATTTGTTAAGGCAGATGGAGTGATAGGGAAGAGAAGCTTTACAGAAAGAGACTATGAGCATGAGGATGCTATTTGGCCCTATTCTGTCAAAATTTCTCCTGAAGGGAAAATGGCCATTACTGATACGCAGTATTACAGGGTCCTTCTCTGGAATAAATGGGAGGATGGATTTAGCCGTCAAGCAGACGTCATTATAGGTCAGCCTTCTTTTGAAGCCAATGGGCAAAATCAGTTTGGTTGGTTCCCGGAAGCTCATACGCTCAACTGGTGTTACGACAGCTGTTTCTACCAGGAAGGGATTTGGGTAGCTGATACTGGAAATAGCCGTATTCTCTGGCATCCTGTAGTCCCCAAA
>JBCCLI010000594.1:0-3027 GCA_039026975.1 Bacteroidota bacterium
ACCTCCACTTCCTGAAAAATTCTCCAGATCTCGTCTTCAAAAGACTTGGGAGAAATATCAAAGGAGACCAAATGCTGATTAGTTTTCTCGCAAAAGGACTCTCTGGCTTTTACAAAGAGAATGAGGTATTCTTTCGTAAAAAAGGAATCAAATATTCTCAGCTTTCCGGTAAATCCATCTTCCGTTTCAATAAATAGACAGAGTGTCTTATCCAGCATATTCGCATCTATGCTATCATTTTGTTCTTTCAGAACAGCCAAGCTTAGACCATCATAGTACACCTGAAAGATATCAGCAAGGCTTTTTTCAGTTACATTAATCTCTTGATTCAGAACCCAGGTAAAATGATAGGTCCAAAATTCTTTACTAGCTGCGTCAGTCCAGCCCGGTGCAAAGCGGATATCTTCAAAGCCCTCAAACTCTATGTCAGGAGCAAAGGATAATGGGAAGGGGATAATCTCACTATTCCAGTTACCTGGTGCACTGAGGACGGTTTTACGTTCCTGTCCCCACATTAGCATATGAGAAATCAGTAGGAATAAGAATAGAAGGGTAAATTTGCTGTGTATGCTTGCCATATTAAAGTCTACTTTCGAGCTTAAGGTAGGTTTTCTATATCATCTAAATCTTTATTCCTCCCTGTAGATCGTTTGTTTTGCTTTAAGCTACCCAAATCAATGACATTTATAGTTAGTCCGTCTTTCAGTTGAAAGATTTCTCTTTTGGGATAGCAAATATCAAAATCCACTCCGCTTGGAGTAGTAATAATATCAATTCTGTAGGGAGGATATCCCAATTAAAGGACAAGATCGTCTTGTTGAATTGTGGAAGGATCTAAATTAGGGAAGGTGAACCCAAATTCTTGAAGAGCCTCAATAACTCGCGTAGCATTTTCCGGGGAGTTATTTACCCAAATATCCATATCTCCCGTAGCTCTCACATATCCATAAATTACTACTGCATAGCCACCTACCAACAGGTATTCAACTTCATTTTTGTTTAACGATTCTATAAACTCTTTGAAGTCTGGGTGGAGTGTCATATGAATAGGAAAAGAATTGTTGACGAAGAGATTCTAGGGCTTGGAGTCTCATATCAACTGATTTAGACAACCAGAAATTAAGGTCTGCTGGTCCATCATTTTGCTTTTTGATGGCAAAAACGGTCTTATCAATTCTATTTTGACTCATATCTAAATATACGGATTATTTGTGGGTTAGATCTAGAAATGGTTTGGAGAATGATTACTATTCTGATCTAAAAACCCTGTCTTTTATATCTTAATTGCTGATAAAGTTTATTTCCTCAAGATAGCATTGGTAACTATGGGACTACCTACTACTACGCTTAATCCCATTAAGAAACTCCATGTAATAACCGCATTGGGCTTCACAGCTACAATCCCAAAGCTATAGGGTATGAGGGCATAGTCTGTCAGGTTGGCTATAGGGATGCCTATGACTATCAGCATGATCCCGACCAAATAGGCGAGGCCTGCTTTTTGGAGCGCAAAGCAAACCATTAAATGGAAGAAGATCGCAGGAATGAAGGCTGGGATGAGTTTGAGGAAGGAGAAAGTGGAATCTGTAAGTACCTCATTATTATCACTAGCCTCCATATATAATCCAGCTAGCTTAAACAGGGCTAGATTCAAGCCTATATTCACTAAGGTTATGAGAATCAGCATTAGTAGAGCTACAGCCACTTTGAAGAGAAACGTATCAATCCAGTGTGTTTTGTAGGCCTTACCGTAGCTAAGTAGATTATTACTGCTTTCTACTTCAACCAGATTTTGGGTGATCACCAATAAGAGAAAAGGGTATAATAGCGCATACCAGAAACCCAGATTATTAGATATTAGCAAGCTAAGGGGTTGTTCAGCTAGCGCTTCGCTTTTAAAAAGAATAAAGGCAGAGGTAATGAGAAATATCCCTACAGGTACCCCCAAAAGCAGAAATACATAAAATCTGTATCCAATTTTTTTTAATTCTGAGGTGAAACGAAAGAAGAGGGGATTTGCCATACCTAGCTGCTAGTAAAACAGAAATTCTAAGGGTACTTGCTTCTCAATTTTAGTCCAGCCTATACCTTGTTGGTCAAGCCAGGTAAGCATATCCTCTACCCCATAGTTTGCCCGCAGTTCCACTTCCATGGTTTGATCAATTCTCCTGTGGGTACGGAGTATGAGATTTTCAGCCAACAGCTTTTCTGCCCTATCATCCCCAGACAGAGTAAGGTAGATGTATCTACCCTCCCTATTTTCTTGTTCTGCATAGGTGTAGGAGAATATTTGTCGGTCTTTTAATAATAGGATCTCATCCAGTAGATCGCTGATCTCTTTTAGCTGGTGAGAGGAAATCAGTATGGTGCGCTCAGTCTCCTTCACATACCGCTTGATAGCCTGCTTTAAGACCCGAATAGTAGGCAAATCTACGGCAGAAAAGGGCTCATCCAGTAAGACTAAATTCCCTTCCGTTAGGAAGCTTCGTGCAATAGAAAGCCGCTGCTTATAGCCCTGAGAAAGCTGCTTGTATTTCTGCCCATGTAGGGAAGCAGAAAATCCAGTAACATTCAGCACCTCTTTAACCTGACTTAGGGGAAGCGCTTTTTCGCAGGCAAAGAGTTGGAGATTTTCATAGGCAGAAAGCTCTTGATAGAATCCTACCCCCTGTAAGAGTAATCCCGGCTGAATAACATTCGTAATCTCTCCAGACTGAAGTGGTTGGATCCTGGAAAGAAGGGAGATAAGAGTAGTTTTACCCGAGCCGTTTTCGCCTATGAGCCCGTAGATTTTCCCCGCTTTCAGAACAAAATGGGCATCCTCAAAAATGATTTTCTCGGCATATGCATAGCTGATGTTATGAACTACTATTTCCAAATTTCAGGTTATGAGATAGGACTTATTAATCAGTCAGATTAATTCTGTATTGCTAACCACTAGGGGGATATTAAGTTTTTGTATTAAAGTCCGGATCAGTAATTCTAATTTGAACGCAGCTAAGGAATCGACTACTAGGAGGCTTTAAG
>JBCCLI010000595.1:0-3004 GCA_039026975.1 Bacteroidota bacterium
CACTTTGAAAAGCAAAATCTTCCGGTTTATCAGCTTTCTGCATCCTTAGAATAAGCCAAATAGTAGGGAGCTGGACTAATACCACGGAGGAAAATAAATAATACCACAACCACTCTCCTGAACGGCTGAGCTTAATAGCTATTGGTAGTAAGCAGGAAATGAGAAAAATAATGTATAAAAACATCAGTACCCGCTTGGTAGCATCCATTCCTATCTGTATAGGAAGGGTACTGAGTTTAAAAGCAAGGTCCCCCTTAATATCTTGTACGTCCTTCGTAATTTCTCTTATTAAGGTAATCTGAAAAGCAAAAACCATCATCCATAGTAGAGGAAGATTGATCCCATACAGGTAGCCGCCCAATAGTACCACCAGGATAATCAGCAAACCTATTACAAAATTACCTATGACTCCCATTTTCTTGAGAAAGGAAGCATACACAAATAATAGCCCTACTGAAAGGATATTAATCAGGGTAATTTCTGGGTGCTGTTTATAGTAGCCAATAAATACCACGGAGAAAAGAAGAATACACACTATGCCTACAATGTAGCCTGTCAATACTTTTTTCACAGAGAGAAGAGCATTTACTACTGTTCTTTCTGGACGATTAATCCTGTCAATCTTGAAATCATAAATATCATTAATCCAATAACCGGTAGCTGCTATCAAGATAATCATGAGAGAGGTAGCCCAGAACATCTCATGGGTAAAAAAAGCTAAGTGCCTGGAAGAGGCGATAAAGCAAGCTAATCCAAATGAAATGAATGAGATCAGCACATTTGCTGGCCGAGAGATGAGAAAGAAATATTTTAAGTCTTTGAGCATGTGAGGGGAACTCTCCATTCACTGAATCCTAAAAATACTAACAACTTATGGTAAGTATGCGGTATGTGTTTAAAAATGCAATTGATTGTCTCTAACATATTCAATTCAAACAATATCATCAAATGGTTGCTTATGGTCTAAGGTAAAACTAACTTACCTTCTAAACGCAGCGTGAATGGCAAATCCGAGAGGAATAAAGAAAGGAAATGATAGCGAAAGAAACCTTAGCTTGGGAGGAAAGCTCTACTTCCCTGAAATCTTTAAGGGGATGTGGTATTCTTTCAAACATATCTTTCGCCCCACTGTAACCGTTAAATATCCTGAAAAAAAGATAGAATTAGGTCCTGAGTTCAGAGGAAGGCCTGTGTTAGTGGCTGAAAATGGAAAAGAAAGATGCGTAGCTTGTGGATTGTGTGCCAGAGCTTGTCCACCTTTTGCCATCAGTATGCAGGCGGCAGAAATGGAAGATGATAAAGAGCGGTATCCTGAAAAGTTTGAAATAGATATGCTCAGGTGTATTTTCTGTGGATTTTGTGAAGAAGTGTGTCCTGAAGAGGCCATTGTGATGAGCCCGGAATATGACCTAAACTTTCAAGCGCGAGAAGACGCCATCTATGAAAAGGATAGGCTGATTAAAGATAAGGAAACGGTAGCCCCACGTCTGGACTGGCTGGCGAAGAAGAGAAATCCTAACTTTGGGGAGGTTTATACCTTTGACCCTAAGAATAACATACACACGCTGAGAAACCGAGAAGAGACACAAAAAGCATAATTTCCATTTTTTCATCTTAAAGCTTGTTTTACCTTAGTAGAACAAGCTTTCTTTTTATCTTATCCCTTTCTATGAACTCATCCTTACCAAACATCCACGCTACCACTGTCTTAGGCATTATTCATAACGGAGAAATAGCCTTAGGTGCTGACGGCCAAGCTACCATGGGTGATACAGTAGTGAAGGGCAATGTGAAAAAAGTCAGGAAAGTGAATGATGGGAAAATTCTGGTAGGCTTTGCTGGGTCTACCTCTGATGCTTTCACCTTAATGGAGAGGTTTGAGGAGAAACTGAATATGTACAGGACCAGCCTGCAGCGGGCCGCGGTAGAGCTAGCTAAAGACTGGCGAACCGACCGCTATCTGAGGAGACTGGAAGCTATGATGATCGTTATGGATAAGGATGAAGGCCTCATTGTTAGCGGGACGGGGGACGTCATGGCTGCGGATGATGGTGTACTGTCCATAGGCTCTGGCGCTAACTATGCCCGCTCTGCTGCCCTAGCCTTAAAAAAGCATGCCCCACACCTCTCTGCCAAAGAAATGGTACAGGAAGCCATGACCATAGCCGCTGACATCTGCATCTACACCAACCACAATATTGAGATCCACGAATTAAATAGCTGATTCTACCTTATTTGAGGGTAGCGTACTGGGCCTCCACTCTGTATTTATAGTCTGGAGATACTTTGCTTAGGGTTTTCTCAAAAAATTCCTTAGCCTTTGCTGTTTCTCCCTTCTTTTGATAGGCAGTAGCTAGCCCAAAATAAGCCCACCAGCCTTCGGGGTCCCTATCAATGGCTTTTTCGCTTATTTCAATCGCCTGATCTATATTAGGATTTTCCCCTCCCAGTAATCTCCTGCTGAGGTAATAGATTTCCTTGGAGCTAGCCAGAGATATGGCTCTCTCATAGTCGCTCTTTGCTTCTTCAATCATTCCTTTTTTCTCCATTTGCTGAGACCTTAGCATTAAGTTGGAATAATTAGCTTCCCGGGAAATAGAGGTTTCTAGCCATTGCATGGCCTCTTCCTCGTTAATACCCTCATTAAAGCAGTATCTAGCTGCCTGGTAGAAGCCTTGCCAGGAGAAGAAGGCATGCGTTCTTAGGTCTTTTCTGAACTGAGCTAAAATGTGCTTGTCTACCTCTATGGAAAGCTTGAAGCTTAGTTTCAATTCTCCCCATTTCATGTCTACTGTAGCTCCTTCTTTCCCTAGCTCACCAAAGCTAAAGCTCATCCATTCTTGAAAGGGATTACCAGTAGTAGGAGTAACACTTATACGCTGCACATCTTCTTCTTCCCGGTAGTTGTAGCTTCCCCAGTCTGTAGCATTACTGGAGAAAATAACTTCCCAAGCTCCTTCTTTATGTGGGAGAATATGTAGCCCATACGTGCCAGCAGGGAGTA
>JBCCLI010000596.1:0-2985 GCA_039026975.1 Bacteroidota bacterium
AACTTAATGTATGAATAACCAACCTACATATTGGGATATTTCTCGCTGTTCTATTTGTAGCTTCAAAAAAGGTATACGGAATAATAGAGGTAGCGAGTTCTGGCTATGCTTGAAAGCCAAAGAGGTAAAAGGATGGCCTAAGTATCCCAGACAGCCCGTGAGTAACTGTAAGTATTTCTCACAAAAATAAAGCTAGTATCAGCTTGGTAGGAGATACCTCCTCTATAGTATGAAGCCAACTATTTCTCTCTTCTCAAGTTTATTCTTCCTACTGATAAGCTGGTCTTGTCAGCCTCCAACCCCCCAAAGCGCAGAACGCCTTAATATTGTCCTGTTATTTGCTGATGACCATAGGGCCAGCACCTTATTTAATGAAGATGTTTACATGCCCAGGCTTCGGCAGCTCATGGGTGAAGGAGTCACCTTCCCTAACGCTCATATCATGGGAGGGAATAATGGAGCTGTTTGTACCCCCAGCAGGGCTATGTTGCTTACCGGTAGAAGATTAGGCCAGCTACCAGGAAATGGACATAATATCAAAGAAGATCATATGCTCTTAGGACAGCTATTAGGGTCTGAAGGCTATGATACTTACGGGATAGGGAAGTGGCATAATAACAGAGACGCATTTAGCAGAGCCTTTTCAGATGGTGAGGCCATCTTTATGGGAGGCATGTATGACCCATGGAATACCCCCCTATTCCATTATGATAGTACGGGAAAATATACTGATAGCCGTAGGTCTATAGATAATTTTTTCCATGATAATGTAGTGGATACCCTCAGAGGGGAGTACGCCATCAGCGGCAAACATGCTACAGAGATTTTTGCAGACGAAGCCATCCAGTTTTTACAGACCAGACAGCCAGAAGAAGAGCCTTTCTTTTTATATGTAGCCTTTACTTCTCCACATGATCCCAGAACCACGCCCCAGGCCTTCATGGATCTGTATGCTGATCAGGAAATCCCCCTCCCTCCTAATTTCATGGAAGAACATCCCTTTGATAATGGAGAATTAATCGTAAGGGATGAGCAGCTCGCAGAAACGCCCAGAGTAGCTTCCAGCATACAACGGCATATCAGGGAATATTACGCTATGGTTTCCCACTTGGATCATGAAGTAGGCAGAATCATGGATCAACTGAAGGCACAAGGCTTAGATAAAAATACACTATTCATTTTTGCGGGAGATAATGGATTAGCCGTAGGCCAGCATGGACTTATGGGGAAACAGAATGTCTATCAGCACTCTGTCAATATTCCGCTTATCATGCGTGGTCCTGATATCCCTTCTGGGGAAAGCAGGGAATCATTTTGCTATACCATAGATATTTTTCCTACCATCTGTGCGTATACTCAGGTGAGTAAACCAGAAGGCATAGATGGCATCAGCCTACTTCCGGCTATTTCTGAGAATGCATCTATTAGGGAGGTTCTCCACTTCCAGTATAAAAAGTACCAGGCTTCTATTAGAGAAGAAAATTGGAAATTGATCAGATATGAGGTGAAAGGCGAGCAACACCTGCAGCTGTTTGATCTGGACGCAGACCCGTGGGAGTTAGAAAACCTGGCTGATAATCAGCCTGAGAAAGTCCAGTCTCTCCTGGCTGCCTCCCAAGAATGGGTAACAGCCTATGGAATTCCTTTTGGAGATCAGGAAGAATAGAACTTCTCTTATATGCTTAGCTTGCGCCCATATTTCCATTATCCTTCGATTCTCATTACAGATTTCTTACAAAAAAAGCCGCTGATTTGAAATTTGTAATTATTTGCAGAAAGCCTTAATTAGCGCGCATTAAGCAAATACACGTAGTATGTCTATCAAAAAAATAGGCGTTTATACCTCTGGAGGAGACGCACCCGGCATGAATGCTGCTATTAGGGCTGTAGTAAGAACTAGCCTGGCTCACGGCGTAAAGGTTACAGGAATAAGAGGGGGATACCAGGGCATGATAGAAAATAAATTTCTAAAAATGGAAGCTAATTCTGTCAGTAACATCATCCAGCGGGGAGGAACTATACTTAAGTCCTCCAGAAGTAAAGCCTTCAGAACTAAACAGGGTAGACAGGAAGCATATGAGAACATTCAAAAAGCAGGAATAGAGGGCCTCATAGCCATAGGAGGAGATGGGACCTTTGCCGGTGCAAGGGTATTCTCACAAGAATTTAAGGTTCCCATCATTGGCGTTCCAGGGACCATAGATAATGACTTGTTTGGGACGGACCACACAATAGGGTATGATACCGCGCTGAATACAGCTATGGAAGCTATAGATAAAATCAGAGATACTGCAGACTCCCATAATAGGCTATTCTTCATAGAGGTTATGGGCAGAGATGCAGGGTTTATTGCGTTAAATTGTGGGATTGCCGGAGGGGCAGAAGCTGTCTTAATTCCAGAAACGGAAACGGTAGTAAGTGATATCATAGAGAAGCTTAAAAGAGGGTGGAAGCGTAAAAAATCTTCCAGTATCATTGTAGTGGCAGAAGGGGATGAGTCTGGTGGGGCTTTCAAACTGGCTAAGATGGTCACCAAAGAAATGAAAGAGTATGATGCCAGAGTGGTGGTACTAGGACATATTCAAAGAGGGGGGATACCCACCTGCATAGATAGAGTAATGGCAAGCAGAATGGGAATGGCAGCCGTGGAAGCCCTGATTGAAGGTATGTCAAATGTGATGGTAGGTGTAGTAAATGATAAGGTTACCCATACCTCTTTTACTAAGGCCTGTAAGTATAACCAAAGTGTGAATCCAGGATTAATGCGGCTAGTAGATGTTCTTTCTTCCTAAGTCAGGAAGAATAGCGTAATGATTCCGGTGAGCATTAACATTTTCAGGAAACCACTTTGAAAAGCAAAATCTTCCGGTTTATCAGCTTTCTGCATCCTTAGAATAAGCCAAATAGTAGGGAGCTGGACTAATACCACGGAGGAAAATAAATAATACCACAACCACTCTCCTGAACGGCTGAGCTTAATAGCTA
>JBCCLI010000597.1:0-2982 GCA_039026975.1 Bacteroidota bacterium
CTTTCTTGCATCCCGTAGGGGAATCGAACCCCTGTTGCCAGAATGAAAATCTGGAGTCCTAACCGCTAGACGAACGGGACACTTTTAGAAAATGTGAGTGCAAATGTAATAGGTAATTCTTAACCAGTCAAGCACCCTTTTCATTTTCTTTGCTATCGAGAATATAAACGGAAATTTTCTCCAGATGTTCCCTCGTAGATAGAAAAAGTTTTCCCTTCAGATAAAGGAAATATCACTTTCCTGATATGTGTGTGTCAGAGGATTGTTTTTCAAATACCCCCTACGTATTTTGCGCCTCGTCAATAATCAAGTACGCAAGAATACAACCTAATTTTTTAGAATTATGGCAATGAAAGTAGGAATCAACGGCTTTGGACGCATCGGCAGGCTAGTGTTCCGCGCCCTAATAGATGACCCTAATGTAGAGGTAGTAAAAATCAATGACCTCACTGATAATGCGATGCTGGCTCAGCTGTTAAAGTTTGATTCTGTCCATGGAAGATTCTCCGGCACAGTAGAAGCTACAGATACACACCTGATCGTAAACGGAAAAGAAATTGTGGCTTCCGCAGAGCGCAACCCTGAAAACCTCGCTTGGGGAGACCTGGGCGTAGATACTGTAGTAGAATCTACCGGTATCTTCCGTGATAAAGCGGGCGCTTCCAAGCATCTGGCGGCTGGAGCTAAGCGTGTGGTTATATCTGCCCCTGCTAAAGGAGATATAGATGCGACGGTAGTATTAGGGGTAAATGATAGCATCCTTACTTCTGGCATGCAGATTATCTCTAACGCCTCTTGTACTACTAACTGTCTGGCCCCTATGGCTAAGGTATTAGATGAGACCTTTGGGATAGAGTCTGGATATATGACCACCATACACGCATACACCTCAGACCAGCGGATTCAGGATGCCCCTCATAAAGACTTAAGAAGAGCTAGAGCTGCTGCTGTCAATATTGTTCCCACTACTACAGGGGCAGCCGTGGCAGTAGGAAAAGTGCTTCCTCAGCTGCAAGGGAAGTTGGACGGAATAGCAGCCAGAGTACCTGTGCCAGACGGTTCATTAACTGACTTGACGGTTATCCTAGGGAAAGAAGCTACTGCGGAGGAAATCAATGCTGCTATGAAGGAAGCTAGTGAGAATGGGTTAGAAGGAATCATGGAGTTCTCTACAGATCCACTGGTATCCTCTGATATCATTGGAAATCCACATTCTTGTATCTTTGATAGTCTGATGACTTCTTCTAATGGAAGAATTGCTAAAATCGTAGGCTGGTATGATAATGAATGGGGATACTCTAGTAGAGTAGCAGACCTAATTAAGAAACTTCAGGTAGTTACTGCCTAAGTATATGTGCAACCAACACACTAGGGCTGTCCCACGGGGCAGCCTTTTTTGATTAGTGGGAATGGCGAGTGCTATTGTCCAGAGGATGTCTGAGGCTCTCGAGGATACCATAATGTATGGGATCTATGTCTTTTCGAGGAACTTAAAGACCTTATTGGGGAAGCACTGAGTAGGTTTACGCCTTATCTTTACCTTATGCGCGCATTAATCCAGAGAGTTAGTCATGCTTCTGTAGAGGTAGAAGGAAAAACCCTTGGTAGTATTCAGCAAGGCCTATTGGTACTCCTAGGGATAGCACATGAAGATACAGAGACTGATCAGGACTGGCTTATTAGGAAAGTTCTCAACTTGAGAATTTTCTCAGATAAGGAAGGCAAAATGAATTTGTCTGTCAAAGACATACAAGGAGAAATTCTGCTTATCTCTCAGTTCACCCTGTTTGCTAATAGTAAGAAGGGGAACCGTCCCTCTTACATACGTTCTGCCCCACCAGCTATTTCCATCCCTATGTATGAACGTTTTCTGGATGAGTTACAAGCGCAGTTTCCCGGAAAGGTAGCTAGCGGAGAATTTGGGGCAGACATGAAAGTAAGCCTTCTTAATGATGGCCCTGTTACCATACTATTAGATTCCCAGCAACAAGATATTTAAGCTAGCTTGTGCGTATGCTAGCAACTAGTTATAAGCAGCATCCCTGGTGGTGGTACCTGGGAGTGACATTATTAGTAAGGCTATGGTATGGGTGGCTCATCTTTCCATGGATGTGGGAGGGAGATGCTGGAGAATATGTAGGAGTAGCTGCCGGCTGGCTTCAAGGAGAGGTAGGTGACTTTTACTGGCCTCCGGGACTTCCGGCCCTCTTAAGTAGCTTTTTGGGTATAAGTGGGATAAGCAAGGTAAGCAGCAGCCTCCTTATGCTTTGTGGATGGTGCGCCTGGATATATGCCATGAGATACTTGTTAGGAAGAAATCCTGCTAAGTGGGAATGGCGAGGCTTATGGATATTTGGGCTATGGCCTGCCTGGATACATCAGGCTGTAGTTCCATTGACGCATTTATGGGTAGGTGTCTTCCTATTGCTTAGCATATACTTGTTAAGGAAGAATACTTCCTTTGGTAAAGGCATCCTGGCTGGCGCTTGCTTGTTGATGGCTATTTGGCTCCGTCCTGCTACTATCCTTGTATGCGTATGTATGCTGGTGTATGTAGGGTGGAAGGAAGGCATAAATAGAAAGCTGGTGGCAGTAGCTCTCTTCCCATTTACAGGAATCTTATGCTGGCAACTATTCTCCTATCACCAAACGGGTACCCACTTCTTTATCAATAAAGCTAGTGTTTATAACCTGTATTTGGGAAATCATCCTGAGACGCCTATGTACAAGAGTTGGTGGCTGGGATCCCATGCTGAGGACTGGCCTCAGTTTCCAGCATTTCAAGCTGAGGTAGACAGTGTCCGCGCGCTTCCAGAAGTAACTCAGTCAGTAGCTTACAGAGACTTAAGCCTACTACATATAGCAGAACATCCGGGAGAGTTTCTGCTGAGGACCCTGAATAGAGTAAGGGTATTCTGGGCATTTGATACATTTACAGGTGCCTGGTGGTACCCGCGGAACAATTTTATAGGGCAAATCATC
>JBCCLI010000598.1:0-2929 GCA_039026975.1 Bacteroidota bacterium
AGTAAGTTGAACTTCATTGCTTTCCTTCTAAATTATTCTGACTATCATCATTTCTTTCAGAGAAAAAATTTCCTTTGTTTCATCTGTCTTGAAGTGAAAAATTCACAAAAAGTGCTTAATAGTCTCATTTTGGCATTTAATTGTCTGAATGAATCATTAATTTGTTCCTAGAATTATTATGAAAATCTGGGAAACAATACATGCACTTTCCAAACTGGAGCGCCAGAAGTTTATACATTGGCTTAATATGGAGCTGGCAGAACGAAATTCTGACCTACCTCTTATCTTGAGCGTGCTCCTGGCAGAAAAAGCTATTCCTTCCAGGGAAACCATTTGGAAAAAAAGCTTTCCTAATACTCCTTTTGGGGATAAGCAGGATAATAAACTACGGCTATCTTTATCAAAATTGATGAATCAAGTACGGTTATTTCTAGCCTACAGGATGTTAAAAGATGAAGATGGTCTGACTGTGGCTATGTTTCTGAAAAAACTTAATCAGCTTGGTTTGCCTCATATCTTTGAAGAGGAAGCCAAAAAAATTCTGAATGATCAAGAGAGAAAGAAACTGCCTTCTCCTTCTTACTATGAGCTAAGATATCAGGTCCATAAACAGATCAGGCATCACAACCTGAAATATAAAGGCGGGAACAAATCTACCCCTGAACACGCTGCCAGACTGAACCAACATTTTGATCCTTGGTGGATACATGAAAAGTACTTATTAGCATGTGTAGATGATACCCTTGAGCAGGTACATGGACAGGCTGTTTACACCCCGCTTATGAGCGAGGTGGAGGAAATCATAAAGGCGCATCCAGACTACCCTAAGATGGACTATTTACGGCTGATGAAACTAACTATGGACATGGGTTATGATTCACCGTTAGAGAATATCTTTCCGCTTTTCCAAGAGGTAGCTGACAATCGTAATAAATACGATGAGGAAGAGTTTAGCCACTTATTCATTTATTTGACTAATCGTTCTGTCCGTCTCTTCCATTCATATGAATCTGAAGAAACAGCCTCATTGCTATTTCGACTGTATCGTTGGGGGATAGAGAATGACGTATTCCTGTATAAAGGAAGCATTATCCCTGGTTACATGCGAGCAGTAGTTCATACAGGTATACTCGCTAACCAGTCGAGAGAGGTGGTCAAACTTATTCCGGAATATGCCAAAAGTATAGTTCCTGAAGCAAAGGAGGAGATACTTGCTCTTTGCGAGGCAAAAATAAGTATGCATCAAAAAATTTTCTCAAAAGTGTTGGAGAAATTAGAGGAGAAAAAATTCTCAGATAAGCTTACTGAGGCAGAATCTCGGTTCATCCAATTACAAGCAGAGTATGAATTAGATAAGGAAAATGCAGTAGAGTTAGAAAGTCCATTAAGTACATTGGAGAGGTTTGTGAGAGACCAAAGTGGGATCTCTCCAATGTATAAAAGACGGTACCTTCAGTTAATAAGTATATTCTTTCGAATGATTAAACAGGAAAATAGAGACAGGCTAGAAAAGCTTCTAACTGAAATTGGGAGTCATTCTCCCTACAGTATTAAGGGATGGCTAAGAGAAAAAATACTTGAAAAGATGGATGGTCTGGCCGTTTATCATTAACGTCTCTGAGAATAAGGATTCACAATTCCATATTCTTTCATCTTATTTTTCAGGGTGCCATAACTAACCCCAAGGGCTTCGCTACTATGCGTCTGGTTATAGTTAAATAGCTTCAGAACATAGCGGATGTGTTTCTCCTCCACCTTTTTCCAACTCAGGTAGGATTTGGGATTTTCTTCTTTAAACCTCTTGGGTAGATGTTCCAACTCCGCCTTTTCTTCCGCAAATACATACAAGGTGTTGAGGATTCCCTCTAATTGGCGAATGTTTCCAGGATAAGGGTAGTAAAGTAGCTGTTTGTGGACTTCCTCCGAAAGCCTTAGGGGGAATACCCCATATAGGTTAGCTAATTGATGTAACAGATGCTTGATGAGTTCCTCCTTCTGGACAATAGGATATTCTGCCAATGCTGGTAACTCAAGCTCCATATAAGCTAAGCGGTAATACAGATCTTCCCGAAAAGTTCCTTTTTGAATCATTTCTTCAAGGTTCCTGTTGGTGGCTACAATTACCCTGACATCCGTCCGAATCACCTCGCTACCTCCTACTGCAATAAATTCTTGATCTTGCAGAACTCGCAAAAGTGAAGCTTGAAACTCCATGGAAATATCTCCTATCTCATCCAGAAAAAGAGTTCCTTTATGACACAGCTGAAATAACCCCCGCTGATCCTGGTGGGCTCCAGTGAAGCTACCTTTCTTATGTCCAAATAGTCTGGATTCTAGTAGTGTATCTGTTAAAGAGGCACAGTTGATAGCCATGTAGGTTTTAGTAGCTCGTGAGGAGTTTTGGTGAATGAACCTGGCTAGATGCTCTTTCCCCGAACCACTTGCGCCTCTTATCATGATGTTTTTGACAGGATCAGCCTTAGCTATTCTATCCGCCTTTTCATAAATAGGCTCTAGGATAGGGAGCATTCTGAATCCCTCTTCAATATGGACATTATCACCTGTCCGCACATACAAGCGGCCCATCATTTCATCTTTCCTGACCACGAAAGGTTCGAAGACAGACTCTCCTCCAGAGACTCTTGGATCTATTCCCTGAATTAGATGAGTAGGTGCAGTGTGTGTTAAATGTAGCGCTAGCATCATCATTCTCATAGGAGTAGTCCCAGTAGTGATAAGCATATCTATATGATGGCTATCTACACTCAGCTCGTCCAGGATACCCTCCATGGCCGTTTTTACTTCCAAATAGTCAAAGGCATTGGTAATTCCTAGTTGTCTTATTATGATTTTTCTTTTAGGATAGACTTGTTTTAAATCAGAGTAAAGTAAGTCAACAGACACTTGTTCCTCATCTCCTGTACTTAAC
>JBCCLI010000599.1:0-2926 GCA_039026975.1 Bacteroidota bacterium
AGGGAGGATTTGCTGGAGGTAATCTATGATGATTTCCTGTAGGTCAAATTCCGTAACGGGTAAATAAGGAATGACCGTTAAGGAGAGAAAAAGTAAAGGAAAGAGGGAGAAAAAGAAGTTGTAAGACATGGCAGCTGCCATGAGGGTGAACTTGGCATCAAAGAGGCCGTCAAAGAAGAACTTCAACACATCATACACCCTCATACCCCTGAATCCAGGAAGGCTGATTCTCCTCAGAAAGAGGAAGATCTTTTGCAAGTGTTTACGGAAGTATGTTCTTATTGCATTCACCAACCACTCAGCTTACCCCTAATATCGCAAAAAATGCAGGATAGCATAGGAAAGAATGAGGTTTTGCAGGTAGACTATTCTGAAGTCCAGTGTTTTTCTACGGCTTCTATGACAAAAGAAGGAACTCTGACAGGTTTTCCTGTATCTTTTTTTAAAAACGCCAGCTTCACCATGGCTAGTATAGACAGCTTCCCTTCCTCATTATAGATCTCATACTCCGTAAGGAAGGACGCTCTGGGTTTTTCAGGTACCTTGGTTTTAATGGTAGCCAGCTCATCATATTTGAGGGGAAGCTTATACTGTATCCGCATTTCAGCTACTGGCATCAGATATCCCTCTTCTTCTACCCGTGTGTAAGGCACGCCCATTTTTCTCACCAGCTCTACCCTGCCCACTTCAAAATACTCCGCATACTTCCCGTAATACACAAAACCCATCTGGTCCGTGTCAGCATACCTAACACGGACTTGTGTTTCATGCTGGATCATGATCAGTCTACATCAAAGGTTTCATCTATCTCCGCTTTCCAGGCTAGCATCCCTCCCGTCAGGTTTCTGACGTTGCTGAAGCCCTGGCTTTGTAAATACTGGGTGGCTCTTCCGCTTCTCCCCCCGGAACGACAAATCATCACTACTTCCTGTTCTTTGTATTCCTGAATATCATCCAGCTTTTGAGGCAGGGTGCCTAAGGAGATTTTCTGCACACCCGGCAAGTGTTGCTGCTCCCACTCGTGAGGTTCTCTGACGTCTATCATGATGGGAGCTGTCTCCTCATCCATTCTGTCTGCTAATTCACTTACACTTATGTCCATAGGGTTTGTATTGTGAAATGTTATGAGTCATGTATTCCCCTCCTTGAAGGGTTTGGGCTGGGTTATTGCTTTCTCCATTCTACCCACCTTATATAGCTTTGGGGTTATTAAGCTTGATTTTTTAGCCTCCCTTGTTTCCCATCATTAAAATGGTGGGCTCTAAGCCGAAAAATGGGCCGGCTACTTAAGCTACCATAAGCATCAAAGGGCAGATAAATCCACCCCTCCTTTGGGCCACTTATTACTTCAAAATCCATTAACCTCAAACCATATTTTTCCTCCCTAACTAGTGGGAGAATTTATCTACACGTTAAACCTAAAATGCATAATATCTCCGTCTTCCACTATATATCCTTTTCCTTCTATAGAAAGTTTACCAGCCTCTTTCACAGCCTGCTCACTTTTATAGCTCATCAGGTCATCGTATTTCATAACTTCTGCCCTAATGAATCCCCGCTCAAAGTCAGTATGAATGACCCCCGCTGCCTGAGGTGCTTTCATACCTTTAGTAATGGTCCAGGCACGTACCTCCTTTTCCCCGGCCGTAAAGTAGGTCTGAAGTCCTAACAGATTGTAAGCCGCTCTAATTAATACACTCAGTCCCGGCTCTTCCAATCCTACCGTTTCCAGTAGTTCTATTTTCTCCTCCAGGTCTTCAAACTCCATTAGCTGCTCCTCAAAGGAAGCACACACTATGATCAATCCAGCATCTTCATCCTTAATACTCTCTCTCACTACCTCCACATGCTTATTCCCGTCCGGCAGGCTGCCCTCATCCACATTGCATACATACAATACTTTCTTATCTGTCAGCAAGCCCATATCTGACATGAAGGCGTCCTCTTCTTCAGTACGATCCATGGTACGTATGTTCTTTCCTTGAGAAATATGGACTATATACTTCTCCACTATGCCTACCTGCTTCATGGCTTCCTTGTTCCCGCCCTTAGTCATTTTCTTGGTGCGGTCCAGCTTACGCTCCAACATCTCCAGGTCTTTCAGCTGTAGTTCTGTATCTATGATTTCCTTATCTCTGACGGGATCTACGCTGTTCTCCACATGGACTATGTTATCATCATCAAAGCACCTCAGCACATGCAGGATGGCCTGGGTTTCACGGATGTTTGACAAAAACTGATTGCCTAGCCCCTCTCCTTTGCTGGCTCCTTTTACCAATCCTGCTATGTCCACAATCTGGACTACGGTAGGAATGGTCTGTTTGGGGTTGATTAGCCCAGTGATATTGTCTAGCCTGGGGTCAGGTACAGGCACCATGCCTACATTAGGTTCTATGGTACAGAATGGATAATTGGCTGATTCAGCCTTGGCAGACGATAACGAATTGAATAAGGTGGACTTGCCTACATTAGGAAGTCCTACGATCCCACATTTAAATCCCATCAGTTACTTTTAGGTTCTTGCGGCGCAAAAATACAACAATTCTGGATTATTCCTTATGGTTGAAGGAAAGAGATTTTGTGGAAGCATGATGTACATGTAAAGTCGCTCAGACGCCAGGAAGTAAAGGTACATTTCCCCGAATGTCATTCCGCTGGGAAATAGCCTCAGGGCAGTGAGGGAGGCGGGAGTCTCATTCTCACCTACTTACCTTTTCCACTAGGGGGGACTTATTTTAGGTAGGTGGATCACCATGAATAGGCCAGTAATAGGGAAATCTCTCCGCAACTAGCTGAGAAGAACCTAGAAGAGGTTCTAATATTAGAGAAGCTTTTTGTACCTTTGGAACATGCCCACGTAGCTCAGGGGATTAGAGCATCGGTTTCCGGAGCCGAGGGTCGCAGGTTCGAATCCTGCCGTGGGTAC
>JBCCLI010000600.1:0-2922 GCA_039026975.1 Bacteroidota bacterium
GAGATATGGGCACCTACAGACGGCTTTGTGATTAATGGAGGTTTTATCTGGAATATTTTCGGGAAAGAAGATCACCATCATTAGAAGTGTTGGAGGGATTGAAAATGCCTAGTTATCCTGCCACGAATACACAGATAAACACGAACGATTTGTGTTTCATTTGTGGATTCGTGGCTGAAAATTTTTTATGCAGCTAATGGCCCAGTTCTGTTCAGTCGAACAAATTGATAGAGAGATGACCCTAGGCAACTAAAACTGCTTCACAAAGGTAACTTTCCCTATGAGCTGCTGTTCCTGGAAGGGCGTATCCAGCCCATTGATCTGGGTATCATTGAACACCACATAAATGAAGGAAAGGGGTTGATACTCCCAACTGGCCCGTATATTCCATCTGCCTTGCTGATCAAAGGAGTTATACTGATAAAAGGTGGAAAGCTGAAGGCGTGGATTAACAGCAAAGCGAGCACCTACTGTAGTGAGATTGGTGATCAGGTTCTGTTCTTCTAAGCCCAGGCCTTTCAGATCATTATATTCGTGGTCTAGCGTAATGGCCGCATGTACGGAAGGGGCAAATCTAATCCCTCCACTTAAGGTAACTCTATCACCGTTGTAGAATTTTCCCCAGTTCACACTACCTGATAGAGAGAATTTAGCTGATCTATCTGTGTAGAAGTTAACCTGATGACGCATATAGTAATAATCATCTTGTGCTATAGGGATTCCTAATGGGGAAAAGTCAAAATTAATATTCTGCCAATTGGGGAATAGCGCATATTGAAAGAAGCTGCCATCAGTGAAAAAGAGGTAAATAGGAAAGATATAGATTTCAGCCTGCTGAAACTGTCCTGGCTTGTCAGCATCATGGTAAAAGTCGAAAAAAGCCCCCGGGTCAAATCGTCTAATCCACGGAAGTCCTTTGGGGCGCCAAATGTAGTAGCCGCCAGGATTGTGTCGGATGACATTTTTTTGCCTCACAAACCCCATAGCTGGATTATAATTAGGGCTGATCACTTCTGTAACCCACCCCATATAAGAATTATTGGCAGATCTCCCGGCAAACAAACTTCCCGCAAATCCATTTTCCCCTTCTTCATAATCTATGGAAGTACTTAGCAGGTACCTAATGCTCCAGATACTCTTAGGCCTGATCAGTCCATCTACTGTAATGGTACTGTTATTTTGGCTTTTAATCCCCAGGTCCTCCTTGTCTCCATCCTGACGATGCGTGAGCATTACCCCTACATTATTCTCCCGACCATAATTATTAAGATATCTCATAACTGAGAAATTTGAAGCTGGAGAATTACCAGTTTCTCCCTGTCTGACATACATGCCTGCAATGGCCTTATCTTCATCTCTCTGCGTAAACCTGATTCCTGTATGTATAGGAGCAGGCTCTGCATTAAATTCTCCCTGAAGGCCTATGGCCCGGCTAAAAAAGGGTCGTATAGCTGTTTGTTGTGAACCAGCCCAGATCCCTGAGTTCTCCAGGAAAAACTGCCTTCTTTCCGGGAAAAATATATTAAAGCGCTCCAGGTTATTGACCGCCCTATCCACATCTGCCTGGGCAAAGTCTGTATTAATGGTAAGGTCCACTACTGTGCGAGGGTTGATGGCCCATTTAAGGTCTCCTCCCAGTTTTACCTCTCCCGTAGACATGCTATTATTTCCCTCTTCTACATTGTCGTACTGGTAGAGGGTATAAGGCTCTATTCTTACATTAGCACTTGGTTCTGGAAGGTTAAGTCCTCTTAATTCTGCTGCATAGGTCATCCTGTAAGCGGTAAATGACTGGGGAATAGCTGGGAAGACAGTTTGCTCATAATCTCTTCTGGCAAGCCTTTGAAAGGTGACTCCCCATGATACATTTTTTGCCTCCTCAGATCTATCATAGCGTAAGGATTTAAAGGGAATAGCGAATTCTGCATAATAGCCCGAGTCGGTTTGATGGGTTCTTACTGACCATAAGGCATTCCAGTCATTATCAAAGATTTCATCATTAAAATTTTGCATATCCCGCTGATTACCATAGGGCGTAGTTTGGAAAGACACACAGTACTGTTTCAAATTTTGGGGGTCTAATTGAATGGAGAAGATGTCATTATTTCCCCAACTGAAATCCCTTCTCAGGTCTTGGGCCCGTATTCCTTTCTTCCCAACAGAGTCTTTGCAGAAGGCACCCACATACAAATTTTTCTCATCAAACAGGATCTTCACCTCAGTATCATACAGATAACTCCCTCCTTGACGGGGTTCCATTCTGAAGAAATCAGTAGTGACCTGTGCTACCTGCCAGGAAGCTTCCGTCAGCTTTCCATCTATCTTGATTTCTCCTGTGGCTTCCTGCGCATATATGGCGGGAGCTGTCTCTGGTGGGGGGAAGTTTTCTGATTCTTGAGAGAATAGATAAGAGGAGAAGACAATTCCTACTAAGAGGATCAGCCCTTTATAGACAGTTGATAGGTTGGAATAGGATTCCATGGCTTGGGTGTGAAAAGTGGGTTTCTCGTTTCTTTGAATCCGGCTAGCTCAGAGTTTACCCCCGAGCTAACTGGATTCAAGTAGGATACAGAATGCTATATCCCATTGCAATATTGCCGGACAGGGGAGGATGTGCAATAAAGTTGCACGAATAATCAAGCTGTTTGTCGAAAAGATAGGTTAGCGTCAGCACAAAGCTACTCCTCTAGTTTACCAATAGATACTAAGGTCTCACCTTCTTTTACCGGAGGGGTTCCTAGTATATATAGGATGAGCCCTGACTGCTCTGCAAAAATTTTAGTAAGGGTATTCCCAAAGAAGTCAGTGATATAGCCTAGTTGCATACCCTTGGCCACAAAATCTCCACTTTTTTTCAAAGGGTAAAATATTCCCTGAGTTGGGCTGCTTTGATAAAAGCGCTCTTTACAAATGAACGCCTTA
>JBCCLI010000601.1:0-2906 GCA_039026975.1 Bacteroidota bacterium
ACTCCCGAACAAAAGCTACAGCTTAAGCAGGCATTTAGGAAAATGATGGAAATGTTAAAGTATGCCCATGATGAGGGAGTGAAAATCAGAATTGGGACTGACTGTAGAGAGGGAGGAAAAGCTCTTTTATCAGAATTACTTCTACTTCATGAAGCAGGTTTTTCTGTAGGAGAAATCCTTCAGATCGCTACAATCAATGGCAGTAATGCCCTGAATATTGATGAGCAATATGGTACGATAGAAGTGGGTAAGCAAGCTGACTTAATCCTGTTCCATCGAAATCCATTTGACGATTATAAACACTTTCTCAGTGAGAAAACCATCATCAAAGGAGGACAGATTGTACAATGAAGGTTATTTGAAAGTTCTCAAAAGAAGAAACTTATTTGAAAGACCTTTTTCATTCTTGTCTGTGAGAATAATATGCTATCTTTTAAAGCTAAGTTGCTCTTCACCCTAAACTTTCCCTATGTCAAACACCTCAAAGGACAATGAAGCCATTTGGGATAAATTAGTGAAGCAAGGTGTGCTATGCTCTCAGCCCAGGCTGGATATGGACCCACAAAAAGCCAGAGAGTACCTGACTCACTTACATTTCTATGGAGAAGAGCTCAAAGGAAAAAAGGTACTATGTCTGGCTTGCGGGGGAGGACAGCAAAGCATAGCCTTTGCGCTTCTAGGTGCAGAGGTGACAGTGGTAGATTTCAGTGCGGAACAGCTCAAAAAAGAAGAGCTTATTGCTCAGGCTTTCCAGCACGACATCCAGACTATTAAGACAGATATGCGTGATCTGAGTATGCTGGAGACTGCTCACTTTGACATCGTATTCCAGCCCTATTCTATCAACTATATTCCGAGTATCTCCCAGGTCCTGAATGAAGTAGCCAGGGTCATTAAGCCACTGGGCATATATGATTTGATGTTTCACAATCCCTATGTGCATGGTAGCTGGAAAGATGGGAGTTGGGGGAGTGAGTGGCAGCAGGATGAATTATGGGAAGGAAAAGGATATCCCCTCTGGCAACCTTATCGGGACGGACGCCCCATATAGACGAAAGATCCACACTGGAATTTCACCAATCAAGATGACGAAGCCGTCAAGATAGAAAGCCCCCAGGAGTACCGACATACCCTTTCCACCATCATGAATGGACTTATTTCCAGAGGATTCGAGCTCTTACACCTTAAGGAGGAAGTAGGAAACGAGTGGGATGCACCTCCAGGAAGTTGGGAACACTATCAGTCTGTAGCTCCTCCATGGCTATGGTTGATCTCCAGAAAGAAGGGGGCATAATAAACGTACTGACCTTAATAATTTCTTGATAACATTAAGAAATCCATATATATTCAGGTATCATCCTAGTAATTGATCTAACATATGCAAGCAGCCATCTCTATAGCTAAACAAGCCGAAGAACGAAAAGAAGAAATTGAGAAGTGTCGCAACCTCCCCACTGACTTGATGACCCAGGCCAAGGAACACTCTTTACCCCGAATGTGGGTAGCCAAGAAGTATGGTGGTTCCCAACAGTCAGTGGAAGCGGTAATGAAAACCTGGCAGAAAATGGCCTATCATAATGGCTCCCTCGCCTGGGTGAGCAGTGTAACCAACTGCTCCTCTCTGGTGTCAGGTTTCCTTCCTGAGAGATTAGCTGAAAAGATATTCGCTCACCCTCAGGCCATGGTGGGAGGGTTTGCTGCACCTTCGGGATTAGCTGAGCCAGCCGATAATGGCATTAAGGTCAGCGGCAATTGGTCATGGGGATCTGGGATTAAGCATTGTACCCATATAGTAGGAGGTGTCAAGCTCATGAAGGAAGGGGTGATGATGGGGGCAGGCCTTGTCTTCCTGAAACCGGAAGAGGTTACCTTCCTGGACAACTGGCATGTGGTAGGCATGAAGGGCACACACAGCATAGATTACAAGGTTAAAGATCTATTCGTGGAGAATGATAGATGGATTCCCTTTCCTCCTGCCAAACCAGCTATAGACGAACCTCTTTACCGCTTCTCCTTTCTTGGGGCATTATCATTATCCATTTCAGCCATAGGACTGGGACTAGCCGAGAGAGCCAGAGACGAAATCAAACACCTGCTCCAACAAAAAACTCCTTTAGGCCAACAAAAACCTCTATCCAAGCAGCCCATCATCCAGGATAAAATAGGCAAGATTGAAGGCAACTTTCTGGCAGCCGAAAGTCTGTATTACCGGACCATAGCTGATGCACAGGCGGAAACAGAAAGTGGTCCATGTAGCCTGGAGATGAAAGGGAGAATTCGGCTGGCAGCTTGTACCACCACCCAATTATGCCTATCCGTAGTTCGGGATGCCTATGAAATGGCGGGAGGTTCCGCCATTTGGGAAACCAATAAGCTGGAAGAGCTGCACAGAGACATGCACGTAGTCAGCCAGCATGCCATGGCCTCAGACGCTAATTTCAGAACCGCAGGAGCCGTCAGCCTGGGAAGTAAAGTGCCGGAGTTTTTGCTCTAACTGCAATTAGCTGCAACATTTCTTTCTCTTTGTACTCTGTAAGACGCACAATTAATCCTAGAGGTAAGAAATGATTCGCTTTAACAAAATAAGCTACTCACTGTAGGGGTGGATTTATCCGCCCTTCAAATCATCCGGCATCTGAAGGAGCCACTACATTTAGTTCCAATGAGCCCACCATTTGAATGGTGGGAAACCAAAGTAGATTAAGTTTTTTGTATACATCGTATCCAGCCCTACCTTATACACTGAGCATATGATCGCGAGAATTTGGCATGGAAGAACCAGTGTTTCTCACTATGAAGAATACACTGATTTCATGAAAGAAGTAGCTATTCCCGACTACCGCAAAACGGAAGGATTTGTCAAACTGTCTTTTCTCAGAAGAACGGAGGGAGAAGTAACGCACTTC
>JBCCLI010000602.1:0-2899 GCA_039026975.1 Bacteroidota bacterium
GGGGAGGCTGACTGCCTGAAAATTATCTGTTTGTAAGTATGGAAAGCTCTGCTTGAGTTTCATAAACTTCCTCAACTGAGGACTATCTCCATTCACGGAGAAGAGTTGATCCTTAGTATCAAACACCGGGAAGGAGTCCTTCCAGGCAGCTTCAAAGTAGATTGCATTGATGAGGAACATAATGTCATCCTGCTTGATTTGATCTAACACCTTGGGAATTTTTCCTTCTGTAGCATTGCTTACCCACTGGTTAATCTGGTTAGGGGCATCTGGTGCTGTGAAGTCCAGGGCACTTACCTCAGCCTCATAGAAGCTTTGGTTGGTTTGGAGAAAGTCTGGTTTTACCTGGAAGGTATTTTTATACCAGATGGAGTTGGCCAGATTGATCTTAAAGTTGTCCCTTTCAGGAAGGTTATCCATAAGCGTTTGGAACTGCTTATTGACTGCTTCTGTAGTGAAGTTTTGCTGGCCTAATGCCTGACGCATTTCCGTCTGAGTATTCCCCTCTGCTCCACTGGCAGTCATACTTAGGGCCATTTCTATACTGAGGGGAGAAAAGAAGATATTCTCTTGTCCTTTTACTGAGAATAGCTCCTTCATCATGTTCAGGCTGAACTGCTGATTGGTAGATACCCACTCTGGACTATCAGGGTCTACTGTATCAGAAGTCCCTGAGGGTGCAGGAAGTTCAGCTCCATTGTCACAAGAGAAAAAGCTAATAAGAACTGATAAAAAGATTAATCTGAATAAGATCTTCATATAGTTTTTTCTTACTAGACGTACTCTTTTCCTTTTTTGCTGCACATAAAGCTATGTTACATTCCTTAGGCTATTCATTCGGCATACTACCAGCTTATTTGCTTCTTAAGGTAGAAATTGTCTCAGTATGGCTAGGCATAAACCTACCATGGAAGTATTCCTAAGGCAGAAATACTCTCCGTGGTTGATTTCCATTCCTTTTGCTCTTGGATTAGCGGTTCTCCTGGTAATTGAAATTATGGATAGTGAGGAAGTTACCTATCAGGTGGAGAAAGCCCCCTTGCCTGCAGAAGTTTGGTTAGCCTATCCAGACTTAGTAGAGGCAGAGATTATTTCTTTCCTCAGAAATGAACTCTACATCTTAAGGCAACTACCTTCCCCATCTGAGAATGAACAATCAACGTTTGAAAAATATACAAAAGCCCTTCCATTATACGAAACTATAGAGGATCATCGCACAAGAATTGCATTTGAAGGGGAGGGGGCAGTTCACATGCGGGATTCTCTGGAAGATGATATTCAGCGTCTCATTCAGCGGTTAATGGAAGAAGATCTGCTTATTGAGTTATAGCCTTTACAAAGGATATGAGAATAATCAAGCTCCATATAGGTGTACTGCTGTTGGGGATTCTCCCAGTCTTCGGGTGGTCTCAGTGTGCTCCTTCTACGGGCTCTCGAACCCTCATGGAAGAGACCTTTGATACAGAAAATTCCAGTATATCCGTAGAGCAGTCAGCATGGCAAATAGGAAGCGAGGGCATAGGACCCTATGAGAATAGAGCGGAGGGAGCATGGTTATATATGGAGGATATGTCAGATGATACTAAGGGAGAACTTTTCATAGATCTGCCCTCCATATCTGAAGATTATGATACTACTGTATACCTCAGGTTTGACCTTTCTCACAGACCCTATGCTGATAAGGGGGTTTTCAGCCTGTTGTTAAATACAGCTGGAGAATGGGAGAAAGTATTTGTACAGGAAGAAGAATTTGTAGGGACGGTGGATATCACCCTTCCTAAGTTAACAGTAGATACAAGGCTAAGAGTACAGTATGATGATGAGGGGAGTTGGACTTGGGGGGCTGGTATAGATAATCTTATCCTTGAGGCAGAAGGGAGTGGGTGTGGGGATGCTGTATGTGCGCAGGGAGAAAATCCTGAGTCCTGTCCTACTGACTGTGAGGTAGAATTTCCCAATCCATTTTGGGTACCAGTAGGAGAGGACATGAGGGGGCAGGAAGTGAACTACCGCTACTTTAAAGGAAAAACGCCTTGTGATGATTGCTCAGAAGAAATAGTGCTTGGCTTCCCTTTTTCCTTTTTTGGAGAATCCTATAATAAGCTCTTTTTAAACACTAATGGGAACCTCACCTTCGAGGAGGATTTTGTGGAGTATACTCCTGAGCCTTTCTGCCTGAGGGGGCCTAAAATGATAGCTCCTTTCTTTGCAGATGTAGACCTAAGTAAGGGGGGTGAAATTCGATATTACCTAGATCCGGATAACCATTACCTAATCGTGAGTTGGATAGAGGTAGGGTATTTTGGCTGTGAAGGAGAATGCGACTTACGAAATACCTTTCAGTGCATTATTCATGATGGCAGTGTGCAAGAGATTCGGGATATGGGTATAAGTTCACAAGCCAATGTACTTTTCATATACCAGGACATGCAGTGGACTACTGGTAGCTCTTCTGGTGGGGAGGAGGGATTCCTGGGGAGTGCAGCCACTGTGGGCTTAAATAGTGGGAGAATACCCATATGTAATGACTACGGCACCTTTGATCATCCCGGATATGATTATTTGGGGAACTACCAAGATGATGCCTGCCAGGCTGCCGGAGTCAGCCACCTGGACTACAGGCTAGTGATGGGAGATGGAAATAAAGGAAAGGTGCTGGAGGCAAAAGACTTGCTTGAGTTTCAGGCAGAAGTAAAAACCAATATGCACGCTTTTACCTGGTCAGTCTGGGAAAATCAGTATGTAGAGTCTTTTGTGTTGGAGCGCTGTACCTTGGGAGAAACCTTTGTCCCCATTTATGAAGAAATAGGGACCCCTTATTCTGGCCATACTAGTTACAGGCATGAGGTTATAGCACCTGAAGGAGAAGTTTCTTACAGAGTGTTACTCAAACAGATAC
>JBCCLI010000603.1:0-2886 GCA_039026975.1 Bacteroidota bacterium
AACGACAGCATGGCTACACTTGATAGCAAACTTCTGAGTGTCCCTATCCAGTTTTTGGAGCAGGGCACCCCCCATGCCTAATACCAGATTCTCCGCACTGATTTTGGCTTCTTTGAGTGCCGCATACATATCCTTGATGGCTTCATAATTCACCCCGTCTCCTTGTATGACTCTTACCTGAGGAGGAAGCACTTTATAGCCTTTTTCATTAGTGGTAAACCCAAACTTCTTGAACAGAATTTCGAAAATAGCCAGTAAGGTTCTTATGGGATCTCCGCTATCAGGTCTGATGACCAAGTTTCCTTCTCTATTGAGAATTTGTTCGCTAAGTTCTTCTCCCCAATATTCTTCGCAAGCCCTGAAGATGTTGTAGCTATCACTCACACAGGCTACTATGCCCTCTGGGAAGGTGTTGAGCACATGCTTAAACACGTCCAGCTCTCCCTTTTCTCCCAAAAGCGTAACGATACTATGCTCTGTAGCCGGAATACTTTTTCCGAAGACCGTTTGGCTATTATAGTAGGCTTTGATTAGGCTGCTTCCTGCCAGGGTATCACTCCCATCGAAGTTGATCAGGTGAGCGGCTCCGCCCAGTCCGGCACTTTCCACGCTGCTAACCCCTCTAAAGCCGAAGTCATTCAACACGAAATCTATTCCTGCTTCTGATCCTGGGGTAGCTGTCTCCTGGTAATAGCGGGTAACCACCTTTTTCACTTCTCTGCTGATGCTGGCTACGGTAGTGGGATACCAAAGCTGCATGAGGAGGGTTTCCAGGAAATTGGTCAGCCAGAAGCACTTGGGGTCAGTATTCTCCAGGGTCATAAGGACCTGTTGGGTGGGAACAGAAAGCCCTTCAGGGACAGCTTTGATCCTCACCGGGAGTTTACCTCCATAGGTATCCAGTATGTACTGAAAATTCGCCTTATCAAATACATCTTCCCTGCCAAATACTTGCGGCAAGAAGTCGGCCGCTTGGTCCAAATCTTCTTGCGTAAATGCTACCTCTTCCAGGAACTCTTTGAGGTAATATTGTAAGCCAAAAAAGACCGTCTCATCGAATTTTCCGCCCCGACTTTCCATATAACTGTAGATGGAGGTAGTGCCAGGATAGTAGAGCTTATGGTGACTGTATTTATATGCGTCCGCAAGTAGGATTAGGTTGTTTTTCATTCTATGTGGTTCAAGGAGCGAAGATAAGGAATCTTGGCAGTTGATGCAGGTTGGTACTTTTTATTTATTCCATCCTTAAATGCTTTTGTGAACAGCGTATGACTATGAGGCTTTAATATTGTTATTTAGGTGTACAAGTAATCTGAATTCCTAAAGCAAATTGACTCTTTGGAGTAGGACTGACCCTGAGGTTCTCGAAGGGGTACTTTGCTCCACTAAGATTAGTCGTTTCGAGAACCTTGTTTGCTGAGCTTGTCAAAGTACAACGACCTTGTTTGGGATGCTTTTTTGATTAATTTCTTAGGCTTCACTCACTAACTCGTCCCTACATGCAAATCCCTGATAAGCACACACAATTTCCCCTAGAGCATTACGATAGGCTATGTTTTCTAAAGAATATTATCAAGAACCCGAATATCATTGTGGGAGATTACACCTACTATGATGATTTTGAATCAGTAGAGAATTTTGAGAAGAACGTAAAATATCTGTTTGACTTCACAGGCGATAAGTTGGTCATAGGTAAATTCTGCATGATTGCTTCTGATGTAACCTTCATCATGAATGGAGCTAACCATTTGAGCGAGGCCATCACTACCTATCCATTCGCCATTTTCGGGAAAGACTGGGCTAACGCCATGGAAGGAAGGGAATATCCCGTGAAGGGTGATACCATAATCGGCAATGATGTATGGATAGGCTATGGGGCTACCATTATGCCTGGCGTAACCGTAGGAGATGGCGCCATCATAGCCACAAAATCCGTTGTTACTAAAGATGTAAAACCCTACGCTATTGTCGGCGGTAATCCCGCCAAGGAAATCCGCAAAAGATTCTCCCCATCAGAAATCCAGAATTTGTTGGATATTAAATGGTGGGATTGGCCTATTGAAAAGATTACGGAGAATGTGCAGGTATTGACGGGGAGGGGTGTTGGGGAGTTGAAGGGGGAGGTATGATGTGCTCAATTTTTGGCTCTTTCGCTTAGCACAGAAATACTGAAAACTCTCCAGCATAGAATTCTTACTAGAAAATTAACTGATACCGCGTGCCTCTTCCTGCTCCTAGTTTTTGAATAAATCCTGTCTTTAATAAAGATAGGAGCGAGTTCTGGACAGTACGTCTGACTAGGCCTGTTTCCATGGTAAGCTCTTTCACCGTTAATCTTTTTTCAGGAGAAGACTTAAAGCTTGCTAGCACCCGTGTAGCACTTTCTGACAAACGCTGTAGTGATCTGTAACGAGCACGCATGATAGAAATATCTTCCAGAGAATGTTGAATCATCTTGAGAAAGAACCATGCTAGCTGCTCAAGCTTATAGTCCCTTGGGTCAGCTTGAAAAGAACCATTTGAAGCCTGTTGTAAAGCTGTGTAATACATGGGTCTGTGTCTTTCAATTTGTCTATCAATGGAGATGTATCTTACCATTTTTTGTAGGGTAGCATCTTCTCCCTGCATTAAAGCCAAGAGAAACAAGGCTCTTCCAAGTCTACCATTCCCATCTTGAAAGGGGTGGATAGCGAGAAATCGAAAGACAAATTCTGTAGCTACTAGTAAAGGCCAGGGATGTTCTTTAATGGTATCATTGTACCAGGAGACAAGATCATGCATGGAAGTGTCGGTTTGAGGCCCGGGAGGAGTAGGGTTCAGTACGATTCTTTCCTCTCCTGTTTCCTGCTGAACAGAAACTACCTGATTAGGCGTGAGTTTATATCT
>JBCCLI010000604.1:0-2883 GCA_039026975.1 Bacteroidota bacterium
CGCGCCACTTTTGTTGATTGTACTTCTGGAGAATGCCTTCAAGCATGGCGTAGAAAGCCTGGCAGAGAATGCCTTTATTTCGCTGAGTCTCAGCACTACCGCTAAAAGCATTCACTTTTCCATAAGTAATAATTATGAATCTAATGGACAAGAGGGAGGAGGGATAGGCATGGACAACCTGAAAAAGAGACTTGCCTTAATCTACCCTCACCAGCATCAATTAGACATAACGAAGACAGAAGATACCTATACTGTCAGCTTAGCAATAGAAACACATGAAGTATCTGATCATAGATGATGAACCCATTGCGCATCGCATCATTGAAGGCTATTGTGGGGAACTCCCTCACCTGGAAAAGATAGGGAATGCCTACAATGCTTTTGAAGCTTCTGTGATAGTCAGTAAGCAGAAGATAGATCTGGTATTTCTGGATCTGAATATGCCTAAGATGACAGGCTTTGAGTGGTTGAAGACCTTGTCTCATCCTCCCAAAATCATCGTAACTACAGCCTATAAAGAATATGCCCTTGAGGGATATGAGTTAGATATCATTGACTACCTGCTGAAACCCTTCTCTTTCCCCCGTTTTTTAAAAGCTGTCAATAAAGCAGGCGAAACTGAAAAGGTACATGCACCAGAACCCGCAAATATTACGGGCGTTGAGAACAGCAGTTTCTTCTTAAAGGGAGATAAGAAGCATCACCAGATCCATACAGGAGATATCCTTTTTGTAGAGGCATATGGGAATTACTCAAAAGTGTATCTGAAAGAGGAAATGATTCTCAGCCATGAGAAAATCTCAAGTTTAGAAGGTTTGTTACCTAAAGAAAACTTCCTGCGTGTTCATAAATCCTTTTTAGTGGCTAGAGATAAGATTAAGCTTATCCAGGGCAATCAAATCTTTATTCAGGATCATACCATTCCCGTAGGGCAAACCTATAGGAGTAAGGTGAATGATTTACTCCGCGGTTAGTTGCTTCAAAGACTGGTAGCTCTTAAGATTAGCGTTCTCCTGTTAATGAATGTTCTACCTGACCTATTTCTTTGCGAGAATTATCAAGATCTTACGCTTAGGGCTAAACACTCCACAAAAAAATGGCCGAAATAGTGATTATTATTTCGGCCATTCTAATATTGACATATTATTGACAGGCTATTCTATATAGGTAATCCTTACAGTTTTGACTTCACTGAAGCTATTGCCAAATACTTCCCGCAGTACTTGGGCTCCTAATCCTATTACAGATTGATTAGATTGTCTGAGTTTATTTACTACTTCTAGTTTTAGATAAGATCCATCAGGTCGTTGTAGTAGTATAGCGCTACCTTTAGGCTTATCCTTGTGATAACACCAATATCTGGTACTAGGGCTCTTAGGACCGTCTACCGGCTGAAAACTCCCTGTCTCGGTTACCTGCCTGTAGGGTTGACGGTTTTGGTCATATTTGGTCTCTACTACTCTACTATCAGAAGGAACAGATCTGCTAAAACTACCTTCATCCAGGAAGAGAGAAGATTCTGATTTATCAAAATCATTTACAAAAGGCTCTATTTCCTTTATTATTGGATCTGGCTCTTTGGGTGGAGGATAGTAGATTCCGCCTCTTTCAAGGGCTAGTAGTTCTCCTCGTACTAATTCTGCAAAGGGAGACTCTATGAATCCAGGCATAGCACGAATAAGTTCAAGTCTCTGTCTCTTCTGACCGTAAGTCTTATCTTTTTCTCTAGCATGCTTTAGCATAGCAGCTATCTTAATATCTTCAGAAGAAATAGAGATATTTTGAAACCCTCTTATCCATCCCTTTTTAGTTCTTTCGGCGGCTAGGAGCTGAATCCATTCTCCGTCAAAATCAGTTACTACTGCTATATCCCCTGCTCTGAAAGCTTCTCCTGTAAATGAGCTTCTGATATCTGGACTAGCATACACATTAGCCCCTTTAAGTAGGGCAATGGGACCTGACTCAGCTTCAAAGTAGTATTCATCAATAAATCCTCTACTTCTCCCATTCTGAAACTCTACCTCTATATATCTCTTACCTCCTCTGCTTACAGACTGGGTAACAGGTGTGACTATATCACCAAAGAAAACCTTACCTACCACAGGGCTAGTGGTTTGGGGACTACTTTTAATTTCAGCCTCCTCCCATACACATACGAATGATTGGAAACCTGAGGGTTGTTCTGATGCCTGACTAAAAGTATTACTAGGGGAATAATCTCCAGGAATATAAGAGTCAGTAGGTCCAGGTACTGACCTTGAATTACCGGTAGCAGGAGCAGCTGGCTCTTCCTGACTAGAGGAAGGTGCGAAGGGATCATAAATTTCTACATTCTCTTTTTGGGCGAAAGCGCTTGAGAAGAAGAAGGTTAGACCGACAAAAAAAATGAGTATACGAGCCATAGGAACTGTGTATAAACAATAATTTATATAACCCTAAAAATAAGCAAAAATTGTATAATTAAACTATTGTAAAAATAAGGAAAATAATAAAAATAGATTTCTTATGCTTTCATTACGAGCAAAGTAATGTCCCGGTTCATAGATTTTCTAGTTAAGTTATCCGCTACTACTTCATGAAAAGAGAGAAGATTCTGTAAAAACTTAGGGGTAAAAATCAGTGAGTTGACTCCTTATACCCTGCTGACTTGATGCCCTCGTCAGATGGCTTCAGTCAAATCCTGATGATAGATGATTTCTCATGGTGTTATTAGCCTAAAATCAGGGCTGAAACTAAGGATGAAGTTGGGGGTGTATAGGATAGAAAGTGCTGTTAGAGAAATGAATAAGGTATTTCATAGGCTTGGGACTTCCGCTAACAAATCATCATAAAAGCCCTCCTTTTACCCATAATGTATTTTGTTTTTTCCCTTCTTTTTATTAA
>JBCCLI010000605.1:0-2873 GCA_039026975.1 Bacteroidota bacterium
AGACTGGAAATTTTCTGTGAAGCTGCTGAGGCAGACAGCTTGTTAAAAGAGATAGAACCTTTCGGGATAGCAGCTAAAATTATAGGGAGATGTGAGGCCGCCCAAGAGAACAAACTGAGCATACAACATAAGGATATTTCACTAACCTACTAGACGTATCAATCATTGCTTATCTGCGGATAATTTGATATGTTAAAATTACTATGGGTGATCCTAATGTAAAGATCCTTACGCAGGATAAATCGGAAATGCAGCAGTTTGTCCGGCGGTTGCTAAAAGACGTTCAGGCACTGGAGTATATGATAGAGCATGACTGGTTTGAGACTGGGGTAGTGCGTATAGGAGCTGAACAGGAAATGTGTCTGGTAGATGATTGCTTTAAGCCGGCTTCCCTGGCTACTGAAGTGATGGAACAGTTTGGTACTGACATCCCGGACTGGCTGGCTACAGAGTTGGCACGCTTTAACCTGGAAATTAATCTTTCCCCTCGCCTGTTCACCGGAACATCTTTATCCGAGATGGAAGGTGAGCTAAGGGAGCGCCTCCAGCTTATTAAAACCAAAACTAGAGCGGTAGATACACAAGTAGTCCTTACCGGTATACTGCCTACCATCCGTAAGTTTGACCTGGAAGATAAGAATATCACCCCACAGGAAAGGTATTTCTCACTGATGACAGCACTGCGCCAGATGAGGGGAACAGATTATGAGCTATATCTAAAGGGAATTGATGAACTAAGTTTACGGCATCCTTCTGCCTTATTAGAAGCCTGTAATACCAGTTTTCAGGTACATCTTCAGGTAGAACCGTCTAACTTTGTGCAGATGTATAATATAGCTCAGGCGCTTACAGGGCCTACCCTTGCTATCTCTGCAAATTCTCCCTTACTGTTAGGAAAGCGCCTTTGGCATGAGACTAGAATTGTGTTATTCCAGCAGTCCATAGATGATAGAAAGTCTAAAGACTACGTAAGGGATAAAAGCCCCAGGGTAACCTTTGGGAAAGAGTGGTTGCAGGACTCTATTCTGGAGATCTATAAAGATGATATTGTGCGCTATAGGGTGATGCTAGGTAATTCCACTACTGAGGATGTCTTTTCCGCTATCAAGGCTGGAAAGACGCCTAAATTGAAGGCCCTTCAGGTTCATAATGGGACGGTATACAGATGGAATAGGCCTTGTTTCGGAATTAATCCTGATGGTAGGCCTCATTTAAGAATTGAGAATAGGGTACTACCTGCCGGCCCTACCATCATAGATGAGATGGCTAATACCGCCTTCTGGCTGGGCGCTATGATAGGGATGGCGGATGAGTATGGTGACATTACTCAGCAGATGGATTTTGCAGATGCCCGGGATAACTTTATCAAGGGTGCTCGCACAGGGATGGATAGTAAGTTTACCTGGCTGAATGATAAAAAGGTGAGCGCCAAAGAGCTGATACTCGAAGAGCTTATTCCCCTGTCTCGTAAAGGACTTGAAAAGCATAAGCTAAATAAGTCAGATATAGATAGATACCTTTCAGTGATAGAAAAGCGGGCAGAGAAACATGCTACAGGCGCTAGGTGGATGTTGAGGAGCTATACTGGATTTTTGAAAGAAGCTAATAAAGATGAGGCCCTTACAGCATTAACGGGTTTAATACACGCTAACCAGGAATCAGAAAAACCTGTCCATGAATGGGAGCTGCCTAACCTTAATGACTTCCAGCATTATGCCCCAGAAAAACTATTGGTAGAAGAGTTCATGATGACAGATTTATTTACTGTCCAAAGTGAGGATATATTAGAACTGGCGGCTGATACCATGGAGTGGCGTAAGATTCGCTACCTACCTGTGGAAGATGAGGAAGGTAAACTGGTCGGTTTACTATCCTCTTGGTTATTAATGCGGCATTTTTCCAAGAGAACGCGTTTGAGTGATACGGAAGCCCTGACCGTGGGAGATATCATGCATAAAGCCCCTATAACTATCTCCCCTAATCAGACTGTAGTGGAGGCGGTAGAGCTGATGGAGAAACATAAAATAGGCTGCTTACCTGTCCTTTCTCAGGGAGAATTAGTAGGCATGATCACAGAACAAAACTTTCTTCGCTTGACTAATCGGCTGATTAAACGTAGTGTTGCAGGTCGAGGCTGAGTGAATTCCCTAAGTAGTCTTGAGATTAAGCCTAGAACTAGGAGGGGAGAAGTAAGTATCCATCTTAGCCCACTGTGAGAAAGTGAAAATCGGTTTATGAGTCAGTTTGTTTCTGAAACCCGCCCGTTGGGACAGTTTGAAGGAAAGGTTGGGGGCCCCTTACTCATTGTGATTTGCCAGATGCATGGGAATGAACCTGCTGGCACTACAGGCTTTAGGACAGTGTTACGTCTGCTTCACCAGTGGCAATCAGACAAAGGTTTTGATTTTTACGGGAGAATGGTGGGCTTCATAGGAAATATGGCTGCCCATCAACAAGGTATTAGGTATCAGGAATTTGATTTAAACCGTATTTGGAAGGAAGCACATATTGAAAGAGCGAGAAAGTATGGAACGGATCGCTTTCCTGAGTATAAAGAATTGCTGGAGCTACATGCGCTGATTCAGCAAGAAATAGATAGCTATCCGGCGGAGCAGGTATTCATTATGGATATGCATACTACCACCGCCAAAGGAGGAGTTTTTACAGTCCCAGGTCCTTCCCAAGAATCTCAGGACATTATTTCTTCTATTCATGCGCCTACGGTTAACGGATTGCTGGATTTCTTGTCAGGGACCCTGATGCAGTATGTAGATGAGTACTTTCCTGAAAAAAACATTACAGCAGCTGCTTTTGAGTCGGGTCAGCATATTCTTCCCTCCTCCGGGCGTTATGCTACGGCGGGGATTTTGACC
>JBCCLI010000606.1:0-2853 GCA_039026975.1 Bacteroidota bacterium
ACCCGTGATTCCCGCATAGCTACCATCCCCCTCGGCTATGCAGACGGCATCCCCCGCAGCCTGGGCAACGGCAAGATTTCCTTCCTCATAAACGGCCAGCTAGCCCCCACCTTCGGGAGAATCTGTATGGATATGCTCATGCTGGACGTAACGGACATCACCACCGCCAAAGCAGGTGACGAGGTAGTGCTTATAGGCACACAGGGAGAACAGCAAATATCTGTCATAGACCTAGCCAAGGCAGCGGATACCATTCCTTATGAGATTTTGGTGCGGATCAGTCCACGGGTGAGGCGGGTGTATGTGCGGTAAGGGAATATAATATTTTTGCTACATGGCATCACAACAGAGCCGAAACCCATAGGTGCTCTCTCGTGTATTTAACCATCCAGCATATCGCCTCGTAACAGTACATGCTTTCTCTGTTAAATCCCATGCTCCTCCACGTAGAACTCGTTTCTTACTTCTTCTCGGTTGGTTAACCCTTGCTATCCCAACATCGGGAGCTTCTTTGTATGAATTAAACCAATCATCTTCACACCATTCAAAAATATTTCCAGAAAAATCATAAAGCCCTAATTCATTAGGCTTTTTCTGTCCAACGGGACGTAATCTTCCATTATTCTTAGTCAAAGCCTCTCTAATATAATGTGAAGGTACATCTCTAAAAGTCATGGGTTCATCACCAGAGTTATTACAGAACCATCCAACTTCACCTAATGAATTACTCCCTGCGTAAAGATATCCTTTAGAAAACTTACCCCCTCTTGCTGCATATTCCCATTCAGCCTCTGTGGGAAGACGAAATTGCATCCCAGTCTTTTCATTCAGTTTCTTTATGAAAAGTTTGCACACCTTCCACGCTAAGTTTCCCATAGGCTGCTGAGGAGTTCCTTTAAAAGCCAGAGGGATTTCCCCCATAACTTGTTCCCATTGGTACTGGGTGACCGGATACTTCCCAATAAAATAGTCCTTAAGTTTCACAACATGAACAGGTATCTCTGATTTACCATTTTCTCTACCCATCATAAAACTCCCTCCTTCTACTTTCACCATTTCTATATTAAGCTTATCCTGGATTGAAGTTTCTTTACTTTGAATACTTGCCTCCTCTTTTAGAATTAATTGTTTTATCCCTAAACGTATATGCTTTTTTATCTTCACCTTATCATTTACAAAGTCAAGAACTACAGCCTCTACTACGTCTCCTAGTTTAAGAATTTCATTAGGGTGGCTTATCGACTTCCATGTTAAATCTGAAATATGTATAAGTCCATTTATGCCTCCAATATCCACCGATACTCCTGATCCAAATATTTCACTTACAGTTCCTGCTAATCTCTGTCCTTTTGTCAAGTTTTGAATTAGATCTATATCAAAAGTGTTAAATAAAGGCTCTTCTTCTTTATTTGTCTTAACAGGATTTGATTTCTGATTATAACTCTGTGAATTTTTAGCTATTATCTCGGTCTTTCTCGCTTGCTGGTTAACTGCGATATCTTTCTTTTTTGTATTTATTTTTCTATAAAAATAAAATTCCCCATCAAACAGCTTCCCTCCAATTTCAAGATGCCTTCCCTGAGGTCTTTGACCTGCAGAGATATGCTTCTTAATCTCTTCAAACATTCCTTCTGCACCCACTACTGAGGTCTGATAATTTTTAAGGTAGTTAAGCATGCACCTGGCAAATGGAGAATTTTCTCCATCCGGTCCATCTGAGACTATTTCTTCTGCTCCAGAGGTAATAGCAAAACGTGAGGGTGCCTGATCATACTTGATAGCGGTTGATCTGGCTTTCACAAAAAAACTACCTGCAAAGCAAGCATCTATTAATAAGAAAACGTGATGTGCTTTCATGGATCGGATGTAACGCATGACCGTCTCATTCGCCAGCCAGCTATCTTCTTCCTCCTTTTCTCCTTCTACGGGAATCCAGAAGCCTTCCTTAGTTAATTTGTCTTTTATCCCATGCCCAGAAAAATAGAGAAGGAGGTTGTCTTTCTCCGTAAGGCTGGAAGCATATGATTTAAGTCTATTTGTGATTTTTCTACGGGTAGCCTGTTTATCTTTTAAGATGTGAGTATGCTTTTTCTGGAAGTTGTATTCCTTTTGAAGAAGGGCTGCAAAGTCCTCCACATCTTTTACGGCATTGTTCAGCTTACTGACATGCTCATAGTCATTAATCCCTATGCAGAATAGATGGTTATTTCTCTTAAGGGAGGGTTTGAAATGCTCTGGGATGCCTTCTGTTATGTCTCTGGTTTCTTTTCCAGCCATATAAGTGTGCGGCTAACTACTTGTGATATCGTGAAAATTTTCTCTGAATTAAATTAAGGGAGAATAAGTACGCTTGCAAGTATCAGAAGTATGAGGATAAGGGATTATCCAGGCTCAGGTAGATATGTGTTAGGTCCAGATCATGATCTTGACCGACAGGCTGCCTTTCCTGAACCGTCATCGCGCTGGGGCTAAGCGTATGGGCCGCGAGTCAGCCGCGATCTCGTGCGCATCTGTCAGGACAGCATTTCTAGAGTAAGGCCGGGATACCGGATGGCCCCTCAACCTTCTCCAATGTCCCTCTGGCATGACGCGCTATTTTTGTAGGGGTAAGTGAAACAACATTGGGGCTGGCCTATGTCAGACTACCCTACTCCTACCGTCATCGCGGCGGGGCTAAGCGCATGGGCCGCGAGTCAGCCGCGATCTCGTGCGTATCTGTCAGGACAGCGTTTCTAGAGTAAGGCCGGGATACCGGATGGCCCCTCAACCTTCTCCAATGTCCCTCTGGCATGACGCGCTATTTTTGTAGGGGTAAGTGAAACAACATTGGGGCTGGCCTATGTCAGACTACCC
>JBCCLI010000607.1:0-2829 GCA_039026975.1 Bacteroidota bacterium
GCTACAAGGTAAGCCTCCATTTTGGGGATGGGGATTCCATCTTCTTTTCTACAAGAGATTCTCTTTCTTCCAGGCGCATTGAACATCTCTATCAGAAAGCGGGGCAGTATGAGGTACAGGCAATTATAGAGCAGGAGATCACAACCAAAGAAACAGATTCTCTGACTAAGGTAAATACAGCTATACGCTCCATCCAGGTAGTTATAGATGAGCCTAAACCTGATCTGGTACCTGTTCCTACCATAGATTTTAAAGAAGAAGATATTAGTGATCTAGTAAAAGAGCAGGAAAGAACATATTATTTAGAATGGATAGGGGTAGGGATCTTTCTATGGTATCTTTTACTGGAAGGCTATTTTTTCAGGAGGCGTAGATATACGATAGACGCAAATGCTAATTTGAAACCGCCTGTTTGGCAGCCCTTATTATTAGACAGGCCGCTAATAAATCTATTCAGAACCCCCACCTTTGAAAAATGGGCACTGGATCTTCGGCAGCAGCTACAGACAGAACAGGATGAACTAGATCTCCCCCTGAGCTTGCAACAAACCCTGGAGAAGGGAGGCTTTCCAGCGCTACACTTTAAAAAAGGGAGACAAACTGCCCAATACCTTTTTATTATAGAACAGAAAAACTACCAGGACCAACAGGCCATGTATTTTCAGGAAATGGTAGCTGAACTAGAAGGGAGAGATATTAGCGCTGAGATATGGTTTCTTGACCCTGCCAAACCATTGCGACTATACAGAGACCCTTTAAAACCGGGAATAAGCCGAACCCCTGATGCCCTAAATAGAACTTATGGGAATTACCGACTGATTATGATAGGAGAAGGGGAATTTTGGGAAGAATATCCCCAGCTCTTCTCTCGCTTTAAAGGATGGAGGGAGGCTGCCTGGCTGAGTAGCCGCCCCGTAAGCGACTGGGATACGCGTGAAAGCTTCATCCAACAATATTTTACCCTACTCCCAGCTCAGACTCACTGCTTACAAGACCTGGTCTTACTGTGGAGCAGTCAAAAAGAAGCTTATCCTATTTCTAAGTGGCGACTGATCAGCAGGTCAGAAGAACGGCCTGATCTTGAGAGAATGACAGATAAAGCTGAGTTGAAGGCCTTTTTAGGAGAGAAAGCCTGGAACTGTCTATGTGCTTGTTCCATTTATCCAGAAATTTACTGGGAGCTTACCCTTGGCTTTTCAAAAATTTGTGGCTTGTATAAGGAAGACAGGGCTGAGTTATTTCAGGAAGATGCTTTCTTGCGTTTGGTAAGTCTGGAATGGTTCCGGAAAGGAAAAATCCCTGAGAAATGGAAAACGGAATTCTACAAAGAAATTCCAGCAGACCTGCATAAGGAAGTCTACCAGCATCTGGTGGACGTACTCAAACAACCCCACAACCTGCCTGATAAAGGGACTGTAGCTCGTCAACGCAGCATGTCTCTCCTGGCTATGTATGAATATCAGGTAGCAGAAGATAAGAGAGAAGCACTACAGGAACTTTCGGAATTTATACAGGGCCTTCCCATTAACAGAGTTAAGGATGTGGTTAGTATCAGGACCCTAAAAGAAATCAATAAAAGTGCCTATACCATTCCACTACCTGAAAGCTTTTTTCATAGGGGGATACGGCTATTTGGATGGAGAGACTGGGTGATAGCTGGGAGAGCGTTAGTGATAGGAGTCTTTCTGTTTTTGCTGGGGTGGGGCTTAAGGTCATGGGTTTTTCCCCCGCCAGAACCCTATGAACCTCCTTTCACGGAAGAAGAGCTAAGGTTAGAAACAGATGAAGCTAAGGCTAGGTGGGAGACGTATCAAGGCTACTATAAAAGTATCTTACTTGATAGCTTAACAGAAAATGATCTAAAAGAGGTAGAGGGTCATTTCCATGCTGCACTTGGATACCAGGAAGATTATGTAACTGCAAAGTATAATCTGGAGGTAGTTGACTTTCTGAGATTGAGAATATTTTATTTAAATAGGGGAGAGGTTGACATCATAGAAGACTCCTTAATGAAATCGTTTGTGGAATTCCAGCCAGCTAGGTGTGATAGCTTGGCAGAAGAGATAGAATATTTGATAGGGATTACTTATCTGGAGGGTAGATTTTGGGGGCCATTATCCTCTCTGGGTTTCGTGCAAAGACTGGTGGATGTAGGTGAAAGTGATATTAGAAATTTAAGTGATTACTTTCATGGGGAAGGGGTTGGACACTTATATGATGTAGGAAAAGATTTTTACTCGCCTATACTAGTTAATCCCCTTTTAAATCTAGTAGATACGTTGACTCAGCAAGTGCTCAGACAGAAACTGGAGACTGCGAAAATAGATCTTCCCTCCATCGAATCCAGGAAAATGGACTCTCTTCTGTCATGGATGGGCACTGAGATTGACATTGGATCAGATGGATCTTCTGTAGAAGAAGAATCTGACACACCACCTACAGAAGAAAATCTAGATACCCTAAATTATAAATTATCTACAGCAGATAGCTTACGCCTAGCAGGCAGATGTGATACAGCTACCCTCCTTTATACACAAGTGTTAGAGACTGATGCTATAAATGAAAGAGCCCTAAGTGGAATAAGCTTATGTGAGGAGCCAAAACCCAAAGTCAGAATAGCAAAAGGCTATATAGGCTGGGAGATAGAGCCTCGCATTCCAGTAGCTGGGGTAGAGCTGAACATAGATTTTGGGATTTCAAGTGTGCGGGTGGGAAATACTAATGAAAAAGGCGTTTTCTACCTGGACATATCAGAGCCTGTAAGATTAGGGGTGTCAAGCATTCCTGCTGGTAAAAGGACTATTAACATCAAGCACTCCTACCTGGAAA
>JBCCLI010000608.1:0-2822 GCA_039026975.1 Bacteroidota bacterium
ATTCGATTTGCTACATATACTTCGGGAACACCGTCTTGATCAAAATCAGCAATAGTAGTGGAATTGGCAGCATTATAAACCGTAGTAGTGGTATTTGTCCAGGTGGTAGTCCCATCATGTTCTAGCCTAACCAACTGGCTATTATTATCAATCACAAAGATTTCTGCAGTTCCATCATCATCTACATCTGCGATTGCAAAATTGGAGAAACCATTTATGCCTGCTGTTACGGCAATCTCAATTTCCTGATCCCCTGTGATTCCATTAAATATACGTATATAGCCTGGAGTTCCAGCATTCTTCCCCAATACCTCAGGGACGCCATCATTATCTACATCCCCTACTATGGGGGTATGTCTTTGATCTATGGGATATAAACTTTGATCGGTTTGCCAGAGAAGCTCCAGCTCAAAGGTATCTGCATCAGCAGGGGGGATGAATTGACAGCTGGGAGGCTCTACCCCATAGTAAAAAGCGGCACAATCAACCGTACCTCCACAGTCAGTATCATAGCAATCAATCAATCCATCTCCGTCATTATCAATGCCATCAGAGCAGGAAGTTTCCTGGGCATGTGACACTAGGGAAAAGGTAATAAATGCAGAAAAAAGTAGAAATTTGCTAGGTAATGTTTTCATTCTCCTCATCTTGGTAACTATCCTACTAAATTGACCATCAAATTTGATGTTTTTCCTAGATGAAAAGAACGGTTATCGGATAATAACCCAACCTCTTTACAGGGGCTAAATACACTGAATTTTTACAAGCTTGGAAATGAGATAAATAAACTATTTCTCTATTTCTTTTTTTTGAAACTAGCTATGCCTACCTCAGAGTGAGATAATCCTAACAATTTTTGCCTTTTTCTTTCATTTTGATTCTGGTATTTTTCAGATTTTTTGTGCTATACCTTTTATTCTTTTGAATACTTTTTTTCATCTGAACAGATTAGGATCGATAGAATATATGATCTGAGAGAAAAACAAGAATTGATAACCCTCCACCTGAGGAAAATAATCTGTAATAGAGATTAAGCTTGTAAGGGTAATGGCTACAGCCTTAAACACCTACATGTTAATACATGGCTTTTTCCATTTTGAACCTTTCAGGATTTTAGATAATTTTAGTGAGTGATCACTTATAGTTAGCTTTGGAGAAGAAGGATAAAATTTTGGCTACAGCATTAGCGCTTTTTGCAAAAGAGGGATATACAGCTACCTCCACTGCTAAAATCGCGAAGGAGGCAGGTGTATCAGAGGGCCTGATTTTCAGGCATTATGAAAACAAAAAGGGGCTGCTGGATGCCATCATGTCTGCCTGTGATATTCGGCTGGAAAGGGTGCTTATGCATATCCTAGATGAAGAAGACCCTCAGCAGGTTATTTGTAAGGCGATTTCTTTGCCGTTTGTGAATATGGATAATGAAGAAGAAGTTGCTTATTGGAAGCTACAGTTTAAGCTTAAGTGGGATCAGGAATATAATAATCCTGAGAAAATGAAGCCACTACTCCAAAAATTATCCTGGGCCTTTAGGCGCTTAGGTAATCCAAATCCGGACCAAGAAGCGGCCTTAGTTTCCCATATTACAGAATCTATATCTACAGAAATACTGAGGGGAAATTTAACAGATCCAGCATCATATCAGGCATTCTTACTGGAAAAATATAACTGCTGAGTTTTTTTGACTAAAATATTGAGTGAGTGCTCACTTGATAAAATATCTTGACACTTTTAACCCTGCTAGCATGAAAGCGGCAACTACTCTTTCTATGGCCTATATTCTGGCTCTGGGGATTATGGCCTCCCATAGTCTTCCAACTCTACGCCCCATACCTACTCCCTTAACGGCAACTGCTGATGAGGCCTTCAATCAAATGATGTCCGTCCTCACGCATAAGCGCTGTATGAACTGCCATCCGTCTGGAGACAGGCCCAGACAGGGGGAGGACAGTCATATTCACACCTTTGAGGTCCAAAGAGGAGAGGATGGACATGGGACAGTGGCCTTATCCTGTGGGAGTTGCCATCAAACAGAAAATAATGACCTCGCTGGCGTTCCCGGAGCTCCGCACTGGCACCTAGCCCCTAGGAGCATGGGCTGGGAGGGACTAACTGACATAGAAATAGCCAGCGCTATGCTGGATAGAAGGAAAAATGGAAATAGATCCTTACAAGAGATAGCAAAACACTTGACCGAAGACCCGTTAGTTTTATGGGCCTTTGAGCCAGGGGTAAATAATGAGGGGATTCCTCGTGAGAAGCCCCCTATTAACAAAGAAACCTACATAGCTGCGGTCAAGCAGTGGGTGCAAGCAGGAGCCGTTATTCCTTAAACGCAAAATACATCGTCCTCATACGTAACCTTCTACTTAATCTTACACTAAGAAATGAACATCACTTTTAACGTAAATGGCCAATCCCAAACGGTACAGACAGATGGGAATACCCCTCTGCTATGGGTCATCAGAGACATACTCAACTTAAAAGGAACCAAGTTTGGTTGTGGAAAAGCAGCCTGTGGTGCATGTACCCTCCACGTAGACGGGACGGCTGTACGTTCCTGTTCCTACCCAGTGAAATTTGCTGAGGGTAAAGAAATTACCACCATAGAGGGGCTTAGCCAGGGGGATGAGCTTCATCCTGTACAACAAGCCTGGATAGAAGAAGTAGTCCCTCAGTGTGGGTACTGCCAACCAGGCTTTATGATGGCTACAGCGGCCCTGTTGAGTCAAATTCCTAATCCTACAGATGAAGATATTGACAAGAACATAGTGAATGTGTGCCGCTGTGCCACCTACTACCGCATGAGAAAAGCCATTCAC
>JBCCLI010000609.1:0-2777 GCA_039026975.1 Bacteroidota bacterium
ATTGAAAATGGAGAGAGTTGGATTTGTGGGCCATTTTGACTTCCAATATTGAACGTTCCGCCAACTACTGGAACCATTTCAATATTGATATCACTATTAAGGGTTAGGGGTTTATCTTTCCTTTTACCATTTATATCTATATAAAAGGATTCTCCATTAAGTTCAACACTTGCAAGACCTATAAACTCCAAACCGAATGGTTGGCCATTATCATATATTACCTCAGTAACTTCATTCCCTGCTAAGTCAATATAACCTACTAGATTCTTCCTCTTTATAATTGCTATTTCATTATAAAATGGTTTGATGCTATCGTAAATAGCTTCTGTGAGCTTTATTTTATTTCTATCATACAATCCATATTTCCCGCTATTCTCAAAAATAAACCCATTTTTGAACTCTTCTATGATTATTTCTTTACTTGGAATATATTTATTACCGAAATTGAAAGAAAACCTATCTATATTGCTTAAAAATAGAATAATAACTCCTACCATAACAGAGAGGTTTCTCATATACTTTGAAAACTTTCTAGCTTTTCTCTCATCCTTTGTAGGCAGTAAAGACCAATTTAGGATTTCCTCTCTTTCTTCGAGGTAATAAAGCCCCCAAGGAAAGTCTTCATCCTGACTTTTTTTTTCTAATACATCCCTGTTGCTCCTTTCTGAATATTGGATGATTTCTGTTCCTTTTCTAAGTGTTATAGATTTTGATGGCAATTGGTTTTGAATAATACTCTTAGCTTGATAAAAAGACTCTTTGATTGAATATGATTGAGATAGACTCTTGTAAAACTCTATTGCAAATTCTGCTGCTAGCGAATCATCGATTGACCTTTTAGTTGCTAGTACAGCTGGAACATTGGACTTTAAAAGTGAATTCACCAAAGGATAGGTTCCACACCCATTCAAAAATACTAGTTTTAGGTTCTTAATAGTTTTAAGAAATCCTGTCAATTGATCTTCAGAGATTATTTCTTCTTCGCCTAGTCGGGATTCCATTCTTAATTGATTTCCATTTGCATGACCTGCAAAATGGATTATGCATTCTCTATCCCTATATCTACTTTTCCTCAACTCAGAAAAAAATAATAGTCTACTTGTATTTCCTTCGCTGATTACATCAAGATCTCCCTGCTCTTGTTGGTTATCAAATAGATTAATTATATCAGTTCTTTCACTAGTCAGATGGACCAATCGTCGTCCGTTTTCATAGTTGTTTGCACAGAAAATAAAAAGGACTGATTTGTTTCTCATATATGTATTTTCTCTTTCTGCAAACTAACATTTTTAAAGTTAAATAGGCTAAGGTTTAACCAGTAGGTTGCTTTCCTTCCATAGTTTCTGTAATTTAACGATCGTTCGGTAAACAATATGCAAATACGAGACTTTCACATCACTTGTGCGGATGGGTATGTGTTAAGCGCTACCCTCTGGATTCCTAAGCAGGATACCGGGCGCATTATTCAGTTTCATAATGGAACTGGGATCCCTGCCTCTTTGTATCATCATTTTTGGACGTATCTGGCAGAAGAGGGCTTCACAGTTTTGGCTTTTGATTATAGGGGGATGGGGCAGTCGTTAGAAGGATCTCTAGCAGAATCTAAAGCTACCATAGCTGAATGGGCTTATCAGGATATGACTGCTGTCTTTGAGTGGGTGCTAGCTCACTATCCTACCCACAAGAAAATTTTGATGGGACATAGCATGGGCGGACAGCTATTTGGGATGATGCATAATGCAGTTCATGCAGACTTATTAGTAATGATAGCCTCTTCTACGGGTTACTGGAAAGATATGCCAGCTCCATTTAAGTGGTTTACTGCCTTAGCCTGGAATGTATTGATTCCTTTTTCAAACGCTTTGGCAGGTTATGCAAAAGCTTCCTTTTTCGGGAGTGGGGATGATCTACCTAAGGAGGTAGCTGCCCAGTGGAGAAAATGGTGCATGAGTCCTACTTATTACGAGGTGGATTTTGAAACAGCACTAGCGGAGAGATACCACCATAAGCTTGGCTCCTCCCTCCTTTCCGTACGTACCACTGATGACCCCATAGCCAATGATACCACTGTGGAAAAGCTTCTGGCTTACTACCGCAATAACAAGATAGAACGCTGGAGATTTATTCCAGAAAAACTAGGTCTCAAGAAACTTGGCCATGCAGGCTTTTTCTCCAGAAAGGTAAAACAGATTTTCTGGAAACCCTTAGTAGCCTATATCAGGGAGCATGTACAGGTTACCAAGGGTCTACAGGAGACATAAACAGAAGACTTTTTTGAGAAGGTAGTACCTTCTTTAGTCGCTTACGGCCCACTGTAACCTCCCTAACAGTGGGCTTTTTTATGCCAATTTAGACTATGTTTGAAACGCTAGTTTAGGCTAATAATCCAGGCTTGAGGAAGCTGACCTTCGCTGGTGTTATTCATAATAGCTCGCTTATTCATCATACAACCAGCTTGTCAGAACCCTAAATCCAGAATGATCCTCTAGTAATTATCTATTTCAAACATGGTCTTACTGTTCTGTAAGTACCTGCATGAAGGAGGCTACTTTCTCCACAAGCTCTTGTTGTAAGGCTTCCTGGAGAATTCCCTGTTCAGGCTTAAAGTTATCATAAAAAGAGGGGAGGCAGAGATGCCCTGTAATATTAGCTCCCATCATTTTCATGCTGGAGAGGGCAATGTCCATTACATTTCTCCCACCCCTACCGCCTGGGGAAGTGCTCAATAATAACATGGGTTTTCCCTTCCACATGTTCCTATCCATTCTGGATACCCA
>JBCCLI010000610.1:0-2776 GCA_039026975.1 Bacteroidota bacterium
TACCCGTAGTTTCCGGCATTCGTTAATAATGCTAAAGTTTGCCGGTATGATGGAGAAGTTACTTCACACCTTGATATGGGGTATCATCTGTGTGGGCCTACTTGTCAGTCCTGAACATATTTTTTCGCAGTCTCCTGACGTGTTTGTGAAAGCCGACACACAGCAGATACGTATAGGCGAGCAGTTTTCTGTTAGGGTAGAGGTGATACATGAAAGCTATGTGACGCTTAATACGCCCTTTGTCCTGGATAGTATTCCGGCCCTAGAGGTGATTGAATACTCATCCGTAGATAGCTCCCAGCTAGCTGATGGGAGAGTCTCAAAAGTACAATCCCTGATATTGACCTCTTTTGACTCTGGAGCCTACCGGGTTCAGTTTCCTGTAGTATATCAGGCTGGTAATCAGTATGATACCGTCTTGTCAGAAGCATTTTCTCTAATGGTAGGAACCGTAGTAATAGATACTACCCAGACCTTCAAACCCATTAAAGACCCTCTGGCAATTCCCATAACTATTCAGGAAACGCTCCCTTACTTATCAGTGCTATTAGCTGTTTTAGCTGTAGGGCTTGGTATTTGGTTTTTCTTGAAAAATAGGAAGAAACCTGAAATAGCTCCTAAGAAGTATAAGCCTGTTATCATTCCGCATGAACTAGCTATGAAGCGACTTTCCCAACTAGAAGGGGAAAAACGCTGGCAACAGGGGGAGATAAAGTCCTACTATGTGGAATTGTCAAATATCATGAGAGAATACCTGGAGAATAGATTCCACATATTGGCATTGGAGGCTACCACAGATGAAATCATGCAGCAGCTGTCTTATCGACTGAGGGATGTGAAGCACGAAGAAAGTCTCAGGAATCTACTCCTATTGGCAGACTTGGCCAAGTTTGCCAAAATGGTGCCCCTGGCTTCTGAAAATCAGGAGGCTATGGAAGAGGCAAGGGATTTAGTGAATAATACCCGACAACAGCTAGAAGAAATAGAGAATGCAGAGCAAGTGTAAGTATAAGATGAAGGTTAAGTTAAACACACACCTAGAGACGCAATGCTTGCACCTTATGCTAGAAGTTAACAGATCATTTTCAGTCTGGAAGTAAGGATGGAAACGGTCTATCAGGTTTAAAAACTATTAATTGATTTTCGCTTAAAGATGCTGAATTACCTTAAGAGTCTGTCATTTGCGAGTCCCTGGATCCTAGCCTTATTGGCTATTCCGGCACTGATGATCCTATGGCATATTCTCAGGTATAACAAGATTTACCCTACACTTAAGCTGCCTGCCCTGGAAGGTATATTACCATTCCAGAAGAATGTCAGGGGCTTATTCAAGCAGAATCTGTTTGTGCTTAGAGCATTAGCATTAGCAGCTTTAATAGTAGCCTTAGCCAGGCCCCAGCGAAATTATAAGAATGAAGAGGTGAATACAGAGGGGATAGACATAGTGATAGCCATGGATGTATCTGGAAGTATGCTGGCCAGAGATTTTGAGCCGGATAGGTTAGGAGCTGCCAAGGAAAGAGCCGCAGACTTCATCAGCCAGCGTCCTAATGACCGTATAGGCCTGGTAGTATTTGCTGGGGAGAGTTTTACCCAATGCCCTTTGACCATAGATCATAATGTAGTGAGTCAACTGCTGGATGAGATCAAAAATGGCCTGATAGAAGATGGAACAGCCATAGGGATGGGGCTAGCAAATGCAGTTAACAGACTAAGAGAAAGTGATGCCAAAAGCAGGGTGGTGATCCTCCTAACGGATGGGGTGAATAACTCAGGATTTATAGATCCCTTAACTGCTGTAGAAGCGGCTAACCAGTACGGCATACGGGTATATACCATAGGGGTAGGGAGGAGAGGGAAAGCGCCCTATCCGGTGCAGACCCATTTTGGTCTGTCCTACCAGAACATAGATGTAGAAATAGATGAAGAGCTGTTAGAAGACATAGCCCAACAAACCGGTGGCCAATACTTCCGAGCTACTAATAATCAGGGCTTAAAAGATATTTACGAAAAGATAGATGAACTGGAGAAGTCTAAAATCCAAGTAACCGTACTGAGTAGAAAGACGGAGGAGTTCTATGGATTTCTCATGCTGGGCTTAGCCCTGCTAGGAATAGAATGGCTATTGCGCTACACTTGGTTAAGGAGTATACCCTAGAAAACGTAACAATATTAGAACATCAGGCTATAGGGACCATGATTTTTGAAGCTAAAAATATAGGCAGAATTAAAGCGTGCTGGCTGTTCCTCCATCCTGAAAATCGGGGCGGCAGGCGACGATGCACTGGTAACATTCAATTTATTAGTCAACACTTGAACATCGGGGCCATATGATCAAATTTGCTAGACCAGATGCCTTATACTTGCTGATAGCATGGGTACCCTTGTTACTGGTATTTCTGTACTATCTGTGGAGTAGGAAACGGGCCATTCAGAAATTTGGTGACTGGGATCTGGTACAGGCCTTAATGCCAGATAAGCCTGGATTTAAGCATACCACTAAGTTTATTCTCATAACCCTGGCTTTCATTTCCCTCGTGATTGCATTAGCCAATCCCCAGCTAGGCAGCAAGTTGGAGAAAGTGAAAAGGAGTGGGGTAGATCTTATGGTAGCCCTTGATATTTCTCAGTCTATGTTGGCTCAGGATGAGCGTCCTTCTCGTTTAGCCAGGTCCAGGCAGTTTATTTCCAGCCTGATAGACGAGCTAAAAGGTGACAGAATAGGGTTAATTATTTTTGCAGGAAACGCCTACTTACAAGTTCCCCTAACCTCTGA
>JBCCLI010000611.1:0-2775 GCA_039026975.1 Bacteroidota bacterium
CTGGTAGTCTCTATTGTCAAATAAGGTTACCGTAACCTTAGCGGCGTCTTCCACCACATGATTATTAGTGACTATATAGCCATCTGTTGAGATAATAACACCAGATCCGGTACCTTCTCTTTCTCCGCCATCATCTTCTCTAGGAATAAATGGCCCAAAAAAGTCTCTAAATGATTCTGGAATATCACCATCATTAAACCTTCTGGATCTCCTGTCTGCTTTTACAGAGGATCTAATGTGTACCACCGCTGGCATTACTTTCTCCGCTGTAACTGTGAAATCCAGGGACTCCATCGTTTCCTTGTTTAAGGATTGTCTGGTCTGTAGCACAGGAGCAGGAGCTGCTTTCTCTATGGTAATGGTTTTGGTAGGCATGAGTGGTGTCATCATCACCAGAGAAAAAGTAAGTATACTCCCGATAATTCCACCTAGAATAGATTTCATATAATTATTCATCTTCATAGTAACAATAAGGGTTTAATCACATCCGCGTGAGTAAGGCGCTTTCCTACCCACGCTATTTATACTCAGGTAAGCAAATTTACGTATAAGCTTATTGCTAAGTTAGAACAGGTGGGGTTAAAAATTTGTTAACGCAAAAGGATAATTTTCGACAAAGGGGGGATAATTTCCTACTCAGTAAGGATAAACACATCTTCATTTGAGCGTTTGAAGTAGTATTTTTCTCTTACATACCGCTCAAGCTCTTCAGCATCCTGGAACAGTATCCGCCTCTCATAATCCACTTCTTGAATGGCTTGCCCGTAGTAGGCTATGTCTGCTTCAAGCTGCTCAATTTGGGTACTGACTTTATATTGGGCTACAAGGTTATAGGTATCCAGAAATATGATCCAGATTCCGGCAAAGATGAATACCAGGAGGTATTTATTAGTTAGCAGCTGTATGAGTTTGCTCATAGCTAAGATATCTTGCCTTAAAGATATTAGATTATGACTTGAATAACAACTTAAATTTATATGTAAGAAAATCCCGAAATTACGGCATTTCAAACATCAAATATTCCCGATCACCACAAAATGCAGCTACGAACCTTTTATTCTTCACAAGTAAGACCTACTTTTGATATGTAAGAAATCCTCCTATAGGTAAGATATTTTTACTTACCAGCTTCTCATCCGCCATCACCCTTACACCCTTTTAGGACTAACGAGATGAGAAAACTAACAATAACAGCTTTTTCCCTGATTTTGTATCTAGCCATTGGACACACTGTTTTTGGGCAGGAAACCACCAGAGGAGGCGGTCCTTCTCTTGATACCCAAACTAGTATTCTCAAGTTCAAGAATTTGACTACCTACATAGGCGAGGCAATAGAAAAGGTACCCCACGGCCAGGGCATACTGTTAAATAGTAAGCAGGACACCATTTATGACGGACAGTTTGAGCAGGGTAGAAGGAGCGGATTTGGTGTTTACTATTTTGACAGCGGAAATGTGTATGAAGGGAACTGGTTTGAGAACCGTATGGACGGTCAAGGTACTATGACCTACCGAGAAGGTGAAAAGTATAGTGGAGAATGGCAAATCAGCCAACGCCACGGGATAGGAACCTACTATTACAAAGACGGAAGTGTATATGATGGGGGCTTTGTGCAGGGATACCCCAGTGGGAAAGGCACCCTTACACAGGCAGACAGTAAATATGAAGGCGACTGGGTATATGGTCAAAAAAACGGAAAAGGGAAGCAGGAAAGATGGGATGTAGCGTATACAGAGGTGTATGAAGGAGAGTTCCAAAATGGCCTATACCATGGATATGGAGAATGGCATCACATAAAAGACGGTGTAGATACGTACTATGTAGGGAACTGGATAGAAGGGGTCAAACAAGGCAAAGGCACCTACAAAATTAATGGTAGAGTAATGGAAGGGGTATGGAAGGATGACCACGCCACTGGTACTGGTTCTTCCACTACAGAGGAAGGTACTTATGAGGGACAGTTCTTAAAAGGATTTTTTGAAGGCAAGGGTACTTTCTATTATGCTAATGGAGACAAGTATGAGGGAGAATGGGTGAGAGGGAAAAGACAAGGTGAAGGTACCATGTACAGAGACAATGGGGGTATTTTCTCCGGAGAATGGTATATGAATATGAAGCATGGAAATGGAACACTCACTAAAGACGGACAAACCCTCAAGATGTACTATGAAAGAGATCACAGAGCAGTACAGTAAGAATTATACCATAGATACAAGTAGGAGAAAGTACCAATAGGTGCTTTCTCCTGTTATTTTGGGGTAGGTTATGAGAAGAGTAGCTGAAATGATACTTACTCCTTTAACATCAATTTTGGTTAAGTCTATGCTTAATTCCAGGGTTGCGTTGCCTTCCGCAGGACTCCATTTTGGTATTCGCCCCAACACGCTTTGTCCCGCCAATGCAACTCCACAAGCCGTCCACAATCGGTGGCGTGACGGCCATCCCATCAGATACTTATCATTTCAAACCAATCAGCAATTCCCGGTTTAGGTTTTAGCTACTTTATATGAGTTAATTTACTGATAATCAATTAATAGTATTACGCTGCCTTCAGCCTGAGATATGTTTTCCCAAAGCAAAAAAAGTATCCAAAAATGCATTGTCCCTCCAATGCATCCCTACAAGCCTCCCACAACCCGTGGAGGAACGGCCTGCTCGCCTACATACATCATAATTCCTCCTCATTCTAGCTGAGATTTTTAGAGGTAACTATTTGATTATGAATACTCATATTAACATAAAAGCCTCCTTTTGATAGCTTGCTTTTTACTCTAC
>JBCCLI010000612.1:0-2762 GCA_039026975.1 Bacteroidota bacterium
ATCGGATGGCACCTAGTATGGGCACTCTGGACTGGTCCAGGATTGTGGGAACATTAAAAGAGGTAGGTTTCGATGGTGCCTTGTCAGTTGAGTTTTGTCCGCCCCTGGACCGTACACCGGCGAATCCACATCCTGGCAGCATTGATGAACATCCTGAAGGCCTCAGTCCTGAGCAGCTAAAGTTCCTAGAAGATCATGGTAGCTCAGCCTTTACGGAAGAATTTTACAGCATGCTGACGCAGAAATCTATTGATACGTTGCGGCCGTTGATATAGCAAATATCCTGAATGGAGGGGCGAATTCATTCGCCTTAAGTAGTTCTTTACATTTCTATTTTACTGGCGAATGAATTCGCCTCTACAATCTGACATTGGAAAGTGCTTATTACCGTAGTCGGTTACCTCACATAGTTCCACCTTATGCAACATTCTTCATAACCTTCAGATTAGCAGGTTCTTTACCTGCCAGCATAGTCTATTCTTTAAAAGCTAAATATGAAAAACTAACCAGTTATCATAAGGAAGAGAAATTAAGATTATCAAAGTTACGAAAATCCTATTTTAAGGAGTTTGATGATCAATTAGATAAAAAAGGATTTGGGCCTACTTATTTGAATAATCCGAAAATTGCAAATTGTATTAAAAATGAGTTAGAAAAGTATAACGGAGACTATTATGACCTGCAAGCTTACTGCATAATGCCTAATCATGTCCACTTACTGCTTGATACCTCAATTCAAGAATACTCCTTAACTAATCCCATTCGACTTGATAAGATATTGAAAAGGCTTAAAGGTTCAAGTGCAGTGAAAGCTAATCGCTTGTTAAAAAAGCGTGGCTCTTTTTGGCAGAAAGATAGCTATGATCATCTCGTTAGAAACCAAAGGGAATGGCAAAGGGTATACGCATACATGTTAAATAATCCCTTTAAAGCAGGATTAGTAGAGAACTATTATGACTGGCCTTTTTTATTTGGATGTAACGAAAGTTAACCTAAATATTCCTTACTGGCGAATGAATTCGACGCTACATTTTATCGATTTATTTCCCAAGTCAAATCTCTTTCTCTATTCCAACCCATTTACTATATCTATAGTAACCTCCGCTAAGGTCTTTTCTCCAGATATATACGTAGGAAGATGAAGGTCTAATAAAGGAATATATCTCCTGAATACACCATTCCTTTGCATATATAAGGGATAGTCTTCTACTCCTTCATGATGGAGTGCTTCTTGTACTACCTTACCTGAGAAATAGAATAGGTAGGCATGCCACAATCCTCTGGGAATGATTTCCTGCTTTACTCTACAAACATCCTGGATAGTCCCAGCTACAAAACCCGTTCTTGTCCCTATCAGGTGATGGCTAGCCTCATGAAATAATAGCTCCAACCAATTTCCTTTTAGCTCCTCCTGTTCTCCGGCTGTATTCATGACTATATGGGTAGGGTATAAGGAGGTATAGGGCCGATTCCTTAGGTTCCATGAAGTACTCTTGGCATAGTAGCATATGTCTACCCTGATCTTTTCTCCCTGCCAATAGGAATGGGTTAATAATTCCAATTGGCTAGCCAGGGTATCTTCATATTGGTTAATGAAGGACGCATTTGCTTGGAGGACCCTCCTAATGGAAGCTTTATGCGCAGGCCAGAGGTACTTCTTATAAAAAGCTGATAAGGAGGTGAGAATAGGCACATGGGATGCCAGGGAGTCTGGAGGTGTTTCCAAGGCTTCTCCTACTTGAGTGATGATCCACTGTCTGAAGGTGCGCTGGTAAGGGCTCGCTCTCAAGTCTTCCTTGGATAAGTGTTGTTGATAGTAGCTAATAGCCGAGTCAATTTGTTGTACCTCTTCCACGGTAAGCTGATCAAATAATGCTGGACTTAGCAGGCTTGAATCAGCTGATTCTCTCAGTAGAGTCTCGAGTTGAAGAAAATGATGTAAGTTGAGCCAATAGTTACTGTGGAACTCAAAACGGTGGGTTTCTCCTACTAGTGTAGATAACTGTGCTTTTCCCTGAAGCATGATCAAACTGAAAAAAAGAATTAGAAGCCTGTTCATCGAGATTTTTCTCAAGCTTAAGGAAATGAAATAAGCGTGTATAGGAAAAATCGGAACTAGGAGAATAACTGCCCCGGGGTCTGACCAAAAAACTGTTGAAACTCATCTATCATATGAGACTGGTCATAGTACCCTGCTTCTATCGCTAGCTGAGCGAAGGTAGGCCTACCAGCATTAGTACCCGCCGCTAACGCGGTAGTCAGCCTTCCAATTTTTAATAACAGCTTGGGACTAAGGCCTATTTCTACTTTTACCTTTTTACGAAGATACCTGCTACTGACACCAAGGGCATCAGCCGCCTCTCCCACCTTTTGGTAAGCGGCCATATGTTGAATCAGAAAATGAGATACTCCTGTTTTTGGGGGATAATGGGTTGGTTTCTGATCAAGAGATGCTAAGACATACTCAATAAGGCGGGTAAGCTCTCCTCTCTCAATCTCCTCAAGTAATATTTCTTTTTGTAAGAATTCTACAAATGCCTCCGAAATATCAGTTGAAATATCCATCCATTTAGAAATGGGGGAGTTTATTATAGTACTCACCACAGCTGGCCTAAACCTAAAAATGATGGTTTGGGATCTATGGGTATGAGTGAGGTAAACCGCTTTTGAGCGTGGGCCAATCATTCTGAACCTGGGAGGTTTATGCTCATACACATATATGATGAAATGGGGAGAAACATCCGGCAGAATGACAGTAGGGG
>JBCCLI010000613.1:0-2762 GCA_039026975.1 Bacteroidota bacterium
AATTTTCTGGTTATTATCCATGAAATGAAGTATTTAATTATCCTTGTCTTAGGATGAGCTGTTAGGTTCAGATCATGATCTGAACCGACAATCTTTGATGCAAGGAAATGGCTTACAGCAAGAAAAATGTAGCACTACCCACATTTAATCAGCCAAAAATTTCGCGTCATGGCGGTGGGCTATGGGGCCTGGACTTGCGGGTCAGCCGCCATCTCATGCTTGTATGACGCCCTTCAGGGTCAACTTCATTTACTTACAGCGCTAATAATAGTGTAATCTCTTCGAGATTAATGAATCTGAACCTTGAAGAGGTTCCATTACTTAGATTTATAATTGTTTAAAAGAATGATCCAGAAAGGATCACACCTAAAGGTTATGGGTTGATTTAATTTGATCACCTACTAAACATATGATCCTAGCCACAGCTACACAGATCACATAGATATGTAGATCTGTGGCTCTAGTTATACCATCATCGTTCTTTTACCAGCGTGCTTTTTTCTGTATTCCAGAGGAGAAATGCCTATATATTTTTTGAAAGTACGATTGAAATGGCTGATACTTTCAAATCCCACCTCGTAGGCTATGGTCTTAACAGATCTGTCTGACACTAGGAGTATCTGACAGGCAGCTTCTATGCGGCTCTTATTCAGGTAAGTGATGAATGATAGGCCGGTATGTTTCCTGAACCAGCGGCAAAAAGCCTGAGGAATCATACAGCTAAAGTCTGCCATTTGATTGACCGTTAGCTTCTGGTGCTGATTACTGATAATGTGCCTGATGACATCATTGATCTGTTTTTGTTCCTTGCCTGAATTCAGGATATTAAATTTGGTGGTGTTAGAAAGAGTACGAGCTGACTCATATTGCGCTAATTCGTAGAGAATCTCTATCAAGCTACTTATCTGAAGTGTCTGGGGAAGATCTATTAGTTTCGTAATTCTCTCTTGTAATTCTGTGCTGGGAGAGGGAAACTGAAATCCAAGTTTACTACCCAGTAAAAATTGATGGATAGAATCAAACTCTGCAATACCTTCAAATAGTCCGGCTTGAAACTGAATGACTACTGCTGTTTGTAGTTTCTCTTTATTGAATTCTCTGGATATCCAATGATGGGGAAGGTTCTCCCCTACTAATACCAAATCTCCATTCTGATAGCTTTCTATGCTATCCCCTATCATACGGGTTCCATTTCCCTGAGTGATCAGGGTAATCTCGATTTCTGGATGATAATGCCAAAAGGGAAGCAATGCGGATTCTTCCTGCTCAAATACCATGAGAGTCCTTCTGGAATTTTGGTCAAAAATGGACTCATAAACAGGATTATTGCTTATCATAAACGTAATTTAGGAAATTATTCAGATAATATGTTTAGATATGCAAAGGATCGAATTAGATCTGAAAACTTATTTCGATCTAATTAATGTATTTTACTGATAGGTAAATCAGACTAGAGGAGATTAGGAGAGGACAGTTTGTTGGACAAATATGGCTTTTTTTGAAGCCATTGTAAAGGATAAACGACTATTTACATGCTACTAGATCACACGCTACCATTGACGCAAGATCAGATTGATTATTATCAGACTCATAAATACATCAAGATAAAAGATGTATTTGATGCTCCGACTATTCGCCACTTTAATGAAGTGATCTCTAGAAAGGTGGAGGAAATGAACCAGGAAAAGAGAGATCTTCAACATAGGGACACCTATGGAAAAGCCTTCCTTCAATTATTTAACCTGTGGGTAGAGGATGAGGAAATTAAATCATTTGTATGTAGCAAAAGATTAGCCTCTGTCGCTTCCCAACTCATGCAGGTAGATGGGGTGCGAATGTACCATGATCAGGCCCTTTTTAAAGAAGCAGGAGGCGGTATTACTCCCTGGCATGCAGATCAGTATTACTGGCCACTGGAAACAGATAAAACCATCACAGCCTGGATTCCTTTACAGGCTGTTACTTTAGATATGGGTCCACTAGAATTCAGTGCAGGTAGCCACAAAATTGTGGAAGGAAGGGATCTAGCCATTTCTGATGAGAGTGAGGCTAACATACAAAGAAAACTAAGGGTAACAGATTTTAAGCATATCATAGAGCCCTTTGACATGGGAGAAGTGAGCTTCCATTCTGGGTGGGTATTTCATCGTGCAGGGGCTAATACTACTGAGCAGATGCGCAAGGTCATGACGGTCATTTATATGGATAAGGATATGCGACTGAAGCAGCCTGAAAATGATGGGCAGCAAAATGACTGGAATACCTGGTGTCCGGGGGCTAAGGTGGGGCAAGTGATTAACTCACCATTAAATCCTGTTCTCTATGAAGCGTAGGCTATTCCCCCCTTTACTACTCAGTATCTTCATGCTCTTCTCATGTCAGCCAGAACACTCTGAAGAGCAGCAAGCCTCCTTACCTAATATCATTCTGCTGATAGGAGATGATCAGGGCTATCCCTATTTCGGATTCATGGGAGCAGACTATGTAAAGACGCCCAATATGGATGAGTTGGCAGCTAACGGAACGCTCTTTACAGATGGGTATGTGTCTGATAACCATTGTAGACCTTCCCTACAGACCCTACTTACAAGTATGCTGCCTATAGACTACTACAAGCAGAGCGAGAAAATCTTTCAACAGAAAGTAGATGAAGAGAATATTCCTGAGGAAGAGTTAGCAGCTTTTAAGCGAGAATTTGATCGTCAAGCTATGGCCCTACCAGCATTTGAAACCCTACCTAACATACTGGCTGAAAAGGGATA
>JBCCLI010000614.1:0-2749 GCA_039026975.1 Bacteroidota bacterium
CCAGGCTTTTGTAATGGGTGAGTGCCTTCTCCATTTTGGCTGGTGTGTGTCCGTTGATTACCAGCTGTACGCCAGCTTCAGCTAATCCCATGGCCATGGCCATTCCCAGCCCGTGTGTACCGCCTGTTACCAGGGCTGTCTTTCCGCTTAAGTCAAATAATGTCATCTGTGTCTATTTAAGGGAGGTTATAGGGGCAAAGTCCATGTCTCCATAGTCCAGGTTCTCTCCTGCCATTCCCCATATGAAGGTATAACTAGAAGTGCCAGACCCACAATGGATAGACCAGGAAGGGCAGAGAATGGCTTGCTCATTATGAAGCCACATATGGCGGGTTTCTTCTGGTTCTCCCATAAAGTGACATACAGCTTGGTCTTCCGGCACCTCAAAGTAGAAATAGGCCTCCATCCGTCTGTTATGCACATGTGCAGGCATGGTGTTCCATACGCTTCCTGTTTTTAGTTCTGTCATCCCCATCTGGAGCTGACAGGTGGGAAGGATGCTATTGACTATCAGTTTTTTGATTATTCTGTGATTAGCTGTCTCCAGACTCCCTAGCTCCACAATTTCAGCCTCCTTTTGCTTAACTGACCTACTGGGGTAGGCATGGTGGGCAGGAGCAGAGTTGATATAGAATTTAGCTGGAGAATGGGCATCTACGGAAGAGAAAAAGACTTTCTTGGTTCCTCTTCCCAGATATACAGCTTCTTTGTAGGCTATCTCGAAGCGTTCACCATCTGCCTCCACTATTCCGGTTCCCCCTACATTAATGATGCCCATTTCTCTTCTTTCCAGGAAGTAATCTGCTTTGAGGGAATCAAACGTTTCCAGTTTTAAGGGGGAGGTTCCGGGCATACTTCCCCCCACTATGTAGCGGTCATAGAGGGAATAGGTGAGCCTGATATCTTCTGAAGGAAATAGATGGGTCAGGAGAAACTCTGATCGGATTCTTTCTGTATCATATTGCCGAAAATCCTGTGGATGGACGGCGTAGCGTTCTGTTGTAAGCATGATGAAAATGGGTTGATATACACTAGAAGAGACGAACCATCTTAGGAATACCCGTACTATTTATAGCTGAAAGATGGGATTCTCTCTAAGATTTTCAGGAAGTCTACTACTATGAGATTTAGGGTAGGGGTAGGCGTGGGGAACTTATCCAAAAAGCCACCCCAAAAAGAGTGGCTTCATTAGTTTATGTGAGAATATCCTAAGCTACAGGAATGGGTTCTCCCAGCCAGTTTTCTATCTGCTTTCTGACCGTTTCTGTCTTGAAGTAGTTCATATGGAATATATCCTTAGTCTCATCATATTCTATGTGCTTAATAGGGAACCTGTAGGCACCAGGCGCTTCAAAGCACCCCTGTGTAGGCACTACTACATCATTAGCCTCATCCTGGAATAGCCTATCTACTACTGTATTCATGAGGTAAGACTTAATATTGGCATTTTGGGGGTTATAATTAGCGCCTATACCGTAAATAGCTGTTTTGTGCTCATAGTTAGCATTTAGGGTCTTTAGGAAGTCATTATCCTTTCTGGCTGCCTGATCACTTAGGCCAGGTAAATGCGTCAAAGCCGCACTTCCTATCCCCCTCACCACAGCTAGTATCCCTCCCAGGATTTTACTGACCATAGGAATGGGGATCAGGCTGGTCATCAGCATATATCTGTTCAGCAGATTTTTGATGTTCTCAGGGTCAGCTAGTGCTGTCCCTTGATTGCAGGCAGCTACGAGTAGTGCCTTATTGATGGTGATCTTCCTGCCTTTGGTATCATTGGAGGCCACCCTCCTGATAAACTCCCTGGCTACTAGCCCTCCTCTACTGGCGGTAAGCAGATCAAAATTGTGTACCCTGTCTTTGGGTAAGTTATCCAGTAGCCACTCTACATTTTCTGATGGGCTCTGGTGAAGGTTAGGATGGTCAAAAGCTAATACCCTTTCTCTATAATGATCATAGAGAAAGTCCATACTGGAAGATTCCAGTAGCGGCCCAAAGGAGCCCTCTGTATTTTTGAAGGTACCGGGAATCATCAGCAGGGTAGTTCCCTCTGCTGAAGGGACGCCAGAACGGGCAAACTGATCCCAGTTGGCTATGCCGCTAGTAACCTTAGGCCCGGCAATCAGATTCAGCCCATATGGACGATGTTTATTCTCCCATTTTGTTACGCCTTTCTTGACTACACCTCCTACTGCTCCTGAGATGACTCGAATGATTCTCTTAAGGAGACCTTTCTTTTCTCCTCTGGTCTTAATTCTTTCTCCATCCATCTGGACAGCCTTCTTTCTGGGAATCACAAAGGTAGTGGCACCACTTAAGGACCTTGTAGCAGCGGATGGGAAGATCAATTGTGGAATCCCCGCTTCATCATAGTGCAGAACGGCTAGGGGAACTTTTCCATCAGTAATAGGGACTTCCATATTAATGGAAGGCGCCTTTCCACTTAAACTTCTGGTGGCTACTGCTTCTCCATCATCATGTACTTCCAGTTCAAACTCATGGGTAATTTCCAGGTCATCATCTTTCAGCGCCGCAAGTAGGGCTAATTTCTCTTCTTCCTGCTCATCTAAAGAGAGAGATCTTGTGGGTCTATGGTGCGCATTGACTTCCTCAATCACACCTGTGAATCCAGGGGCTTGTAGGGTAATCCCGTCAAGGCAGATCTGGACTTTTTCACGTGTCCCGTTAAGTAAAACTGGATCATTCATGGCTGATAAAGCGTTTCTTGTTTAGGATCGTTTCGTGCATC
>JBCCLI010000615.1:0-2746 GCA_039026975.1 Bacteroidota bacterium
CTGGATTATTAATGTCTCTTTCATAGTTAAGGCAGATCGCTTCTTCATCTCTATTAACCACGATGATAAGTGAGTAATTCAAATCTATTGAATCTTGACTATTAGATCCTTGGAGGCCATAAATTTTTGCACTTTCATGCTTACTTAATTCTCGATAATCCTCAGTTACTAGCTTAATCCCCTCCAAATTCAAAACTTCATACTCATCTTTATACCGTGAAGTCGAGACTTTGACAATTGCTTTTTTTACTACTTCCGCAAAGGAATCCCAACCAAGCTTTTCGACAAGTTCTTGATAGTACTCAGGTAATTTAAGTCCATTGATTTCCATGTTAGTTCATTGTTGCCTTGCAAGCTTAGTAAGTGATCAAACAAAGTTGAACTATTGGCTAATGTGTGATCCTTTGTGGATCATTCTTTAACAAAACCATCATGCTAAATAATGGAACCTCTTCAAAGTTCAACCACGAAGTGATTGCATTATTATTAGCGTCAACAGGTTTTACATTTGACCCCGAGGGGAGTCAAACAAAGTATAAGCCGGTAAAATAGACTATACCTAGGTACAAACTCACAACGCAAAAGCCACATACTGGTCGCCGGAGTGCATGCCTATTTTCCCTCCTCCAGCGGCTATGACCACATATTGCTTCCCGTCCACTGAATAAGTGGCTGGGGTAGCAAAACCAGGAGCTTCTAACTGATACTCGAATAGTACTTCACCTGTATTCTTATCAAATGCCCTGAATTTAGAATCCTTAGTAGCAGCTATGAAAACAAGTCCTCCAGCGGTTACGACAGGTCCTCCATAGTTTTCTGTTCCCGTGGGAGGAATTCCCTTTTCGGTGAGTTCTGCATATTCTCCCAGGGTTACTTTCCAGGAAAGTTCTCCTGTATTCAGGTTGATGGCATTCAAGGTTCCCCAGGGAGGACTGATAGCAGGATAGCCGTCTGGTGCCTGAAATCTTTTGTAGCCATTCATAAAGTAGGGATAAGACCAACCTTCTCTCTTTCCTTTTTGATTGAGTACACTTCCGGCAGGAACAGCCTCAGTAGACTTGGTCAAGAAGGCAGTAAGGGCTTTTCTTTCATCTTCCTCCAAATGTCCAAAGGAAGGCATCATTCCTTTTCCGGTAGATATAGTTTGAAGAACCTGGGTATTACTCAGGCGGGTATCAACATCTGCTAAAGAGGGGACCGTAAATATGGAAGCTCCTTTGAGGTCTTTTCCATGGCAGCTCATACAATGTACCTGGTATAAACTTTCTCCTGCAGTAGCCATAAGTCCATCAGACTCTGGAGAATAAGGTACCATTTGTAGGATCCAGGCCATTTCACTAGCGTTTACGATGAGGTTACCCGTTTCCGGATCAAAGGCAGCCCCACCCCACTCTCCGCCTCCATCAAAACCTGGGAAGACAAAGGTTCCTTCCTCAGAAGGCGGGATATAGGGAGAACCTTTCAGGCTATTGGCCCATATGGCTTTGGCATACTCGAAGTTCTCTTCTGTGAGGTTATTCAGGTCTTTCTCTTCTATGGTGTGTCGTGAGAATGGTGCCGGCTTAGTAGGAATAGGCTGAGTAGGAGAGGCTTGTTCTCCATTCAAGCGGGAAGCCTCTACAGGAACCTCCTCAATAGGGAATAGGGGTTCCCCAGTTTCTCTATCCAGCAGGAAGATATAAGCTGATTTAGCTATTTGGGCTACAGCATCGATCTTCTTACCATCATGTACTACTGAAACCAGATTAGGAGGGGCAGGCAAATCTCTGTCCCACAAATCATGGTGGACTGTTTGGTAGTGCCAGATCCTTTCTCCTGTATTTGCATTGAGAGCGATGATACAGTTGGCAAATAGGTTATCACCATGTCTATCGCCTCCATAAAAGTCGTAGGCTGCTGAGCCTGTAGGGACAAAGACCATCCCTCTTTCCTTATCCAGGCTCATCCCACTCCATGCATTAGCACCTCCTATGCGTTCCCAGGCATCTCCCGGCCATGTCTCATAGCCAAACTGCCCCGGCTGGGGAATGGTATGGAAGATCCACTCCACCTCACCTGTACGTACGTTGAAGGCACGTATATGTCCGGGAGCAGCCCCAGTACTCTCAGATACACGAGAACCCAAAATGAGGTAGTCTTCAAAGACCACACCAGGAGAATTGGAAACGATGAATAAATCATCTACTTCTCTATCCAGTCCTTTATGTAGGTCCGTTTTTCCATTCTCCCCAAAAGCTGTATCTGGCTTTCCGGTTTTTGCATCTACTGAGTATAGAAAGGAACCTGCTGTAAACAGGATGCGGCTTTCTCCCCCACTTTCCCAATAGGCCATCCCTCTATTCACCCCCATCCCAAATTGGTCATACTCACCACCAAAGGGATCAAACTTCCAAATCTCTTCACCAGTAGCTGCATCCAGTGCAAAAAACTTCAGTACCGGTGTACTGCCGTAAAGCACCCCATCTATGATAAGAGGATTACACTGAATCTGCGACCGACCTTCAGGATCAGTATCTCCAGCCTCATACCTCCAGGCTACCTTGAGGTTCTGGACATTGTCAGAGTTTATCTGAGTGAGGGTAGAGTATTGGTTGCTTTCCGTTCCACCTTGATAGGCAGACCAGTCGGTATAATTATTCCTGGATTCTGAGCATGACATAAAGAGGCATATGCCCAGTATTATTGCTAGGAGTCTAGTTAAAAGCATGAGTCTTCAGTATTTAGGAGGTCTCTTATTTAAAGAGGA
>JBCCLI010000616.1:0-2709 GCA_039026975.1 Bacteroidota bacterium
AGCCTGGGCTGATGAGTTTGATGGAGAATCCATAGATACAGAGAAGTGGACTTACGATGTAGGGGACTGGGGTTGGGGAAATAATGAGCTACAGTACTACACAATTGAGAATACAGATAATGCCAGAATAGAGGACGGACACTTGGTCATTGAAGCCAGAAAGAATGAAACCGGAGAAAGATGGACTTCAGCCAGGCTCACGACCAGAGAGAAAACCAGCTTCCTCTATGGTAAGATAGAATTCAAGGCCATGGTGCCCAGAGAAAAAGGAAACTGGGCGGCAGGGTGGACCCTGGGAGATACCTATGTAGATGAAAAATCATGGCCCTATTGTGGAGAGATAGATATCATGGAATCAGTAGGCTATGAGGTAGATGATGAGACTGGAGACGGGATCGCACATGTTACAGTACACACTCCTGCTTACTACTTTAAAATCGGGAACCAGATCAGCAATACCAAGGACATAATAGATATAGCGGATGAGTTCCACACCTATGGGGTCGAGTGGACGCCTACTGAGGTAAAGGGATTCGTGGATGGGGAAGAGTATTATCTATATGACAAAACAGCCAACGAGCTGGAGTGGCCGTTTAACATCCCACAAAATATCATCCTGAACCTTGCCATGGGCGGAGGATGGGGAGGTGCCAAAGGAATGGACCCCAATATTACCTCTCAGAAGCTCATCATAGACTATGTTCGCGTGTACGAGAAAGGATAATATCCCGACTGTATGACAACTATAGGAGAACATACAAAAGGGCCTTCAGTATGGGAACATCTGAAGGCCATTCTTATCCTCCCCTTTACGGTGGTGGTGCTTATCCCCACTATCCTTTTCCATCTATACCCCATCTTTTTTAGAAAATTTAGTTTTGTAGAGACTATAGGCGTGGTCTTTTTTCTGCTAGGGTTGGCACTATTTATACAATCTCTGGTTCTGTTTGTGAGAATAGGCAAAGGAACCCTTGCCCCATGGAACCCTACCCGAAAGCTGGTAGTCAGAGGGCTTTACAGGTTCACCCGAAATCCCATGATCCTGGGCGTGTGCAATATGCTGCTGGGCATAGGTTTCTGGTTCAGTTCTCTGGCCATTATCCTTTGGGGCGTAGTCTTTTTCATAGGTACCCACATCCACTTTATGAGGCGTGAAGAGCCGGATCTAAAAGATCGCTTTGGCGCAGAATATGATGAATACTGCGATAACGTGCCTCGTTGGTTTCCCCGTCTTAGTGCCTGGCGTCCGGAGGATTAGCGCTTATTATTCCATTTTCAGTCGATGATGGAAGAATAAATGATGGTATTAAGCTTTTGCCAAATATCAGGATGCCGAAGGGGAAGTATTTGAGCCATAGCCACCATGACCATATCCTCCTGAGGATCTATCCAAAATTTAGTGTTAAATATACCGCCCCATCTGAAGGTGCCTACACTACCATGACTATGTCGCTGGTTTTTGGCAGTCCTGACAGATACTCCCAGACCAAAGGTAAAGCCTTCTTTTCCTAGTAAGCTCCAGGGGGTTATCCCCATCCGTTCAAGCTGATCACTTATGAGTAGGTCTATGGTCTTTCTACTGAGAATTCTCACTCCATTATATTCCCCCTTATTCAACAACATTTGGGAAAAAATGAAATAGTCCTTGACGGTTGAAGATAAACCTCCCCCTCCAGCAAAATAGTCCTTCCGACCGTAGGTAGGATAACTGGTAGTATCCTTACCCATTACCCTTGAAAGAGATCCTCTTCCCCAATCAGAGTATATAGGCACTAGTCGATCAAACTTCTCTTTAGGAAGATAAAAGTAGGTATCATTCATGCCGAGGGGCTCAAACACATGTTCCTCAAGGTATTCTCCCAGTGTCTGACCTGACACTACCTCCACAAAATATCCGAGAATATCCGTGTTATGTCCATACGTCCAGTTTTCACCAGGATGGTGTAATAGCGGCTGCTCAGCAAATTTTGCAGCCATTTCTCCGGTAGTAGCCGTTTTGTGGCTGAGTCCAAATCCGTTTGCTCCATTTTTGTAGTAGATAGCCTTAATCTGAGGGCTCATAAAGTCATAAGAGATACCAGAGGTATGGGTAAGTAAGTGTCTGATGGTGATGGCTTGATTAGCAGGTACAGCAGCATAAGAAGAGTCCTTTTCGGAGAATTCAGAGAGTACTCTTACAGAGTCAAAGGCAGGGATATACTTGCTTATGGGGTCATCAAGGTTAAATAAGCCCTGTTCATACAGCATAAGTACAGCTACCGTAGTAGCAGGTTTAGTCATGGACGCTATTCGGAAAATGTCATCAGCCGTATAGGGTGTCTTTTTCTCAAGGTCACTATGACCAAAGCTCTCAAGGTAAGCTACTTTCCCATGTCTGGCTACCAGAACCACTCCTCCAGGTATCCATTGATTATCAATGTACTGATTGAAGAGTTTCTCTATGTTGGCAAGTCTGGAGGTGGAAAGCCCCACCTCTTCCGCCGGGGTATTAGGGAGAGGGAGTTCCTGAGCCTTCAGTAAGCCTGCTTGCCCAATAATAGCTGTAGCGAGTAGTAATAGTTTGACCTTTCTCATGTATGTGTTTTTTGGGGTAGTTGATAACCTACATCATTCCTTTTCACTTAAATATAAGTAATTCCCGGTTTAAGTATTATCTACTTCATGTGAGTTAATGTTCTGATAATCAACCAATAGTGCTACGTCGCCTTC
>JBCCLI010000617.1:0-2691 GCA_039026975.1 Bacteroidota bacterium
CTATTCCTTTCCAGAAGAATTATGGGCAGAAAAAGATTCTGTCATAGGGATTCCTGATGCCTATGACCAGGGCACCATAGTCCTGGAAGCCCAGAATGAAGCGGAAACCCGCAAATGGTATATAGATACCAATGAAGGGGCTTTGCCGGATTATTTGGTGGGTTACATAAAAGAAGTTAAAAAAGTATTGACTGCCTTACGATGTTTTCCGGTTTCCGGCCAGATGGGGAGAATCACTGGACCAGACTTTAGAGAATGTAGCTGTTGTGGAGGCTATTTCCTGGAGATTGGGGAAGAAGTCTTCAGGTTCTACGATGAGCCATACTGCTCAGATCTGGCATTGGATGTAACTGACTATGGCTTTCCGCTAGAGGTATGGGTAGACTGGAAGGCTGATACCGCTGCCTGCCTGGGAGATGAGATTCTATTGGAGAAAATCAAATTAAAGTAAACTATGTCAGGAAGTCATAACTCAAGAAAGGTATTATTCCTCATCCTGTTCATGATAGGGGTGCTAATTGGCTGTGATGATGAAGAAAGTGATTGCTTAATCCCTAACTGCACCTTTAAGGACAAAGTGGAGGGGAGCATACTGGGGGTGGATGCGAGGCTTTGTGCTTGTTGTGGAGGCTACTTTATCAAGATTGGAGAAGAGACCTACAGATTTTATGAGGAACCCAGCTGTTCTGATTTAGCCTTGGAAGTATCTGATTACGAGTTTCCCCTGGAAGTATGGGTGGATTGGAAAGCTGATCCAGATGCTTGTTTGGGAGATGAGATTTTGTTGGAGAAAATCAAACTGAAGTGAGATATGATACTCACAAGAAAAATATTCTATAAGCTAGCCTTTGCCATATTGGCCTTCACTTTTCTGGTTAGCTGTGAAGAAGGGGAGGGCCTACTTCCAAACTGCCAGTTTCAGGATAGGGAAGTAGGGAGGCTTCTAGGGCAAGACCCTAGAGACTGTATTGAATGCTGCGGAGGGTATCTCATAGAAATAGCAGATAGTGTTTACCGCTTTCTGGAAGAACCTTCTTGCTCTACCTTGAATCTGGAAGAATCTGACTATGCGTTCCCACTAGATGTATGGGTAGTGTGGAAGCCAGATACGAGTGGGTGTGAAGGAGATGTCATTCTTGAATATTTAAAATTGAGATAAAATATCACGGTGTTATGAATATGCGATATATCATTCTCTTTTTGCTAGGACTATTCATCATGATCACAGGTTGTGAGAATGAGTCTACGGCTGAGGTGCACGAATGTACGCCTGAGAGCGGAGTAGAGGCCAGCATACTGGGACGCGACTTCAGGAGATGTGCTTGCTGCGGAGGGTGGTTCATAGCAATAGCTGATAGCACCTATCGCTTCCAAACATTTCCTGACTGCTCAGAAATAGAAGGGCTAGCAGATGAGGCAAGTTACCCCATTCCCGTAACCATAGAATTTAGCCTAGACCCGAATCCCTGCCTGGGAGATGAAATCTTTTTAGAGAAGCTGGTGAGGCGGTAGGGATAGGAGGCCACCATTGAAATGGTGGTCTCATAAGCTAAATGGACCGGCTGCTTAAGCTGCCGGACGCTTCCGAGGGCGGATAAATCCACTCCTACATTAGGCCGCTTTCTTTTTCAAAATCAATCCTTGGAACAGGGACAGGCAAGCCCCATTCCGGGCAGCATCTTGGTAGAAAAATGATGCCTAATAGATGATAGCTCCATAGGAGTAATATCTATTTTCGCCATTTTTTGATTTCGCCCCTACAGGGGCTAATGGACCCTTTGGGGTTTCTACGGAGGTATTGCCCCTCTGGAGCTGGAGCTACATCTGGATATTCAAGGATGCCCATCAACGCTTCCTCTTTCCCCGTCATCCCTGCGGGCCTGTCGCGCATGGCTTGTAGGGTCAGCCGGGATCTCAGGGGGCTTAGGAAGAACCCCTTCACACGAGCACCATCCCCTTTCAAGAGGATTCCCTCCTACAGGCCATAAATGGATGGATCGTACCGAGGAAGGCTAAGCCCCATGGGGGCAGCGTTTCGGTAGAAAAAATGATATATAACACATGATAGCTCCGTAGGAGCAGCACCTATCTTCTCCATCTTAGGTTTCGCTCCTACATAGGCCATTTTACATTTCTACAGAGGTATTGCCCTTCTGGGGCTGGAGCCATATTCTGTCGGTTAAGGATGCCCAGCAACGCTCCCTCTTTTCCCGTCATCCCTGCGGGCCTGTCGCGAACGGTATGTAGGGTCAGCCGGGATCTCACGAATCTTAGGAAGAACCCCTTCACACGGGCACCATCCCCTTTCAAGAGGATTCCCTGCAAGCCAGCATAAGAGAGTTGTTTCCTTCCGCGCGGGAAATTCCGATTATTTAAGCTGCCTTTCTCCCACCATTGAAATGGTGGTCTCATAAGCTAAAAGGACCGGCTGCTTCGGATGACGAAGAAGCTTGTGGGCAGCTAAAGCAGCCCTTCCATCAGTCGCAGTAGCCCAACAGGGTGATATTTAATATAGTACGGCACATTCACCTTCAAATTTTGTCTTTATTGGCTGGTTGGGAGAAATTCTCAACTAGCTTTTTTAATATTCTGTCAAATCATACTATCCAGGATGACAGAAACTTTCATCTTAATGGGATAAGGGCTATTTTCGGTTATAGCCCTATATCAACCCATGGCAGAAATAGAATA
>JBCCLI010000618.1:0-2689 GCA_039026975.1 Bacteroidota bacterium
CTCCAATACATTCATGATAGCTACCAATACCATCTGCATTATGGCACTTAGCCTGTGTTTCCATCTACTCAATACCCATACACACATCACAAGCTCAGAAATCCCAATCAGTATAGTTAATGGCTCTGCATAAGATTCTCCTAGAATTCGGGCCACAATTTCTTCATGTCTGGGAACCAGATGGAGCATTTTACAGATCAGCCCATTGATCAGCCAGATGGAGGCGATGAACCAGGTGAGTGCTATATGCAGGTATTGTTTAGTCAAGATTCCTTTTAGGTTATTTCATCTATTGAGTATACATAAAATAACTTTCAAAAGTTTCAATAATTAATGAAAGTTTATATTTGACCTAAACTTATTTCTATTTTTTCTGCAAGGTATATTGGTTAATTTTTATTAAGTAAGAGCTCTTTTCAGAGAGAAATTTATGAGGTAGTAAGTAGTTTTCTTCTATTCTGAAGAATTAAAATCGTCACCACATAAACTCCTACTATAGCAAAGGGAATGGTTACAAATCGGTGCTCAGGGAAAGCGTACCAAAGTGCTAAAATAATGGCCGTTCTGGCGAGCGTATGAAATAGCCCCACCCAATGCTTGATGATCCAGGAAAAGGGAATCCACATTAAACCTGTCAAAATTCCGACTGTTAAGGGCAAGGATGTATAATCTATGATGAAGAAGGGAATAGCAATGGAATAGACTAGTACTGCCTGCCCAACTGTGTAGAAGAAGAGGGTATCAAATTCATTCTTAGGTTTGTTCTTTCCTACAAAGTTTTCACCAGTGAAGCGTGAAATAAACATGGCCAGGTAAACGATGCTGCCTGTGCCTATGAATAATACCCAGACGGTGGTAAAGGCGGGCATAGTGAGCCCACTGATCCCAATGATCAACCAGACGATTAGACCAGAAATAGGCGTTGCCAGAAATTTCTGATTGGAGAATTCAGTCCGTTGGGTTTCAAGGCTTCTAAGTGCGTTTTCCATATTAGTAAGTGTGTGAAGGGCCAATTAGAAATGGTGATTTGGCTATATATTTTCTTGGACAAAGAAGTGTAACTGGGAAAGAAAGGGGATGACGGGAGTTTTCCCCATACGAGTTCGTTGCCCTTCTTCAGGCTCAGGATAAAAGGCTCTTGAAATGATAAAGCTTCCTTCAATCTTTTTGGAGAGGAAAGGAACACATCCCTTCATGAACCTCAGGGGCATTCTGAATCAATCATTCTGATTACCCTAAGATAGAAGAACAATCACTATTTTATCAGGATATTTTCGGGGATAACCTCCACCTCTTCACTCTCCTCCCAGCCATATCTCACTGCCTTGACCGTGATTTTCCCATCAAGAGAATAAGGGATAGGAGAAGTATAAAGCTGCCAGGGGCCATCTTCTATTTTGTAGCCAATAGAGGCACCCTCTATGCCTGCCACATCCAGTTGGCCCTTCACAATCGAAAGCTCAGGAGCAGGCGTAACAGGCGTTTCTCCATTAGCTTGGAACTGAGCCACCATCTCATTTTCTGGGGTATCACTCCAATCTTCAACAGAGCTGAGCCAACTGCCTAAGGCATTGCGCATACTATCAAGAACTACCGTATAGGAAGTGTCCTTGCTCAAATCTATGATTTCATATGGATCATTCTCCAGATCAAATAAGCTTTCCTCCCCGGGCCCTTGAAACCAAAGGAGTTGTTCTGGGCTTAGCTCACCCTTCTCTTTTAGTTTCCACATTTCCTGCATCATCTCCATATTGTCCCGGAAGGCCAGCTTATGGCCACCTTCCTGTTCTGGGTACCAGCTTCTGATGTACTTATACCTGTTTGTTCTGATGGCCCTTTGCCTGTCCATGACCTCATCTATTCTGTCTCTGGAAGCGAATATTTGATCAAAGGTATTAGTAGTATCCAACAGACTTTTCCCCTGAAGGAAGTCGGGAAGGGGAGTTTCAGCCACAGATAGAATAGTCGGAACCAGATCCACGAAGCTGATCAGCCTTTCATCCACTCCTCCTACTTCTACATTTGCTGGGCTAAAAGCTGGTGGATAGTATATGATCATAGGCACTTTGATACCAGAATCATAGAGCTCACGTTTAGCTCTGGGGAGGCCATCTCCATGGTCTGTGGTCCAGATGATGATAGTGCTTTCCATCAGCCCATCCTTTTTCAGCTTATCCAAAATGTTCCCCACTTCTGCATCCATGCTGGCGATGTTATCATAATGGCGGGCTACATCTTGTCTGATGGCAGGCTGATCTGGGTAATAGGGAGGAAGATCTACTTTAGCAGGATCAGTCTTAGGGAGATCTTCATATTCGGGAAGGCTTAGCCATCTGTATACCTGCAGGAGGAAATGCATGAGGCTATTGGGCCTATGGCCTAGGGGAGTAAAGACGCCACTTTCATGGGTAACCATAAAATTGACCATACCGAAGAAGGGTTGGGCAGTTTGTTTATTACGCCACATTTTGGCGTTATTCTCCTCATCCCAAATGGTAAAAGGACCAGAGCCTGGCATGGTTCCACTGAACTGATAATCCAGCTTGGTAGTGTTGAAGGTGAAATAGCCCTCGCCTCTTAGTAGCTCTGGAAAAGCTTTTACATGCGAAGGGGGAACACAGGTGTAAGCCCCTTCAGGTCGTGTGCTGGTACGCATATGCTGCCCACCCATGGAGATCTGGTGCATACC
>JBCCLI010000619.1:0-2682 GCA_039026975.1 Bacteroidota bacterium
AGTAAAGGATATTGGAAGTATCTCCTTGCCTACTTTTCTATACCCCCGTGAAAAAGGAATGTGCATGGGCTTGGTGAAGTAGTATCCTGAAGACTCCATGCCCAGTGGCTTCAGTATGGTAGCGTGAATATATTCTCCGTAAGATCTGCCTGAGAGCTTTTCTATCAAGTGGCCCACGAGAATATATCCCGGGTTAGAATAGGCTTTACGCACGCCTGGTTTCCACCTACAGACATAGGAGTTCTTGTGAGCGTCCACCATTTCCCTGGCTTTAGGGACTATGGAGTCAGTCCTATTATAAAGTGCATGTAAGTGAAAGTCATCAAAGCCTGCCGTATGCTCTAGTAAGTGGGCTATGGTAACTGGGGCTTCAGCTTCCCATGCATTCACTATGGGTAGGTCAGGATCTATTTGATTCATGGGTGTATTTAAAGAAAGGCCCTTTTCTTCCAAGAGAGAAAGCATGGCCAAAGCCGTGAAAGACTTGGAGATAGATCCCAAACGGAAAACATGCTTTGCGGAGGCTGGCTCTACTTCTTCTACATGAGCCAGTCCAAGCCCTCCTGAAAAAAGGACTGTATCTGAATTTACTACACTCACCATGGCCCCTGGGATATGATTCCGGTCCATGTAGGCAGTAAGAGAATCAGTTAAACCTGATAAATGATTTTGGCCAAGGACCCAGCTAACACTTATCAGGCAAATAAGCCATAAGCTGAGTCCCTGCTTATAGGTGTGTGCTGTGCAGGAGGTCATACAATGTCTTCTTTCTCTAGAGACTTCAAAAGAAGGATGCCGAATGCATCCAGAGGTGTAAGAGAGGTAGGAACTTGAATTATAAAGGAGGAAGTCGGCTCTAGAAGTAGGTCTCTATGAATATAACTTTAAGATAAGAGAAGAGTGAACTACTACCTCCATCATCATTCATAAGAAGGGTTCACCCATGAGTTAAACCAGAGTAAGTGGGTACAGTTCGCACATTCATATAACACGAATTCTTTCCTCAAAAAAGAAATCATGCTGACAAAATCATCTCTTCTTCCCATCCTCTTGTAGAATAATTCATGCTTACATACTGGACAACATAGCTTATGTCCTTTTATGAATACTTTTTCGGCCTTCTTAGTCATAGCAACTTTACTTTATGTGCGAGAATAGATTTCTCTCGAGATATGGATGTAACCACTCATTCATCATTAGGTTGCTATTTCCGGATTATTGATCGCAAAACCATTCTTTCCGGAGGCAATTCATCATCAAACACAATTTATTGAACAACTATTTAATTTATAATGAAGATTTAATTAAATTCGAGCCTATAAACTATCATCACAGATGATATGGCTAGATGACCTAAATCTTTTGTAGTCAACAGGAAATCTTAAATGAATTTACTATCTGCCGGGGCAGAATTTCTATTAGCAGAAAGCATCTGCTAGCGATCATCAGACAGGAGGAAGAATTTAGACGGCAATCTCTACCATAAATTACTTATTGAAAATGGGCAGCTTTAGGACTGCCCATCATTTTTTTATCCTTTAATGAGAATTAGGGTACTCTACCCGACGGTTTTCATGGTCCAGCTCTATAGCTAGCCATGGTAATTGTCTTTTGCACTATTAGGCATTTCCTTCTTTTACAAAAGGCTCTGAAAATGTTCAATCCTCTTCGAAAGACAGAATACTGTGGATAGCTATGATTTTTAGGCCTTACAGGATTATTTCTTCCATCCTCTATGCCTATGGCCCAACACAGGGTTTATGCCATAGAAACTACTGCGAATAACTTTTTATATTTCTCTACGCATCTCAGTCTTGATTCTTCCAGCCTAAACCCTCTCCCCTTTAAGGCTTGAAAGTATACTTCGATAGACCAACGCTTCTTATATATTCCTGATAATGTTTCCTTGGGTAAAGTGCCTATCAAGTAAAGGAGTTCGGCCTGCTTATCGTATCCTAGATATAGGTTTACTACTACTTTATCAACTACTCCATTATCTAGATAAATAGCTGATTCTTGCCCCAAGAGTTCTTCGGCTTTTAGGCAGCTACCATCAGCTAAGGTGATTTTGTGGTGTTTAGGAACTCGAACACAAAAGGCGATTCCTTGCTGTTTAAGCCACTTTAACCATTGATGACCAATGAACTCCCTATCCATGATCAATACCTCTATCCGATCTATTCCTAGCCGCGCTAACAATCCCTTGAATAGATCAATACGGTCTAGATAATTACTATTCCCACTATTATTCTCAAGCATCTCAAAATAAAGGGGGACCCCCATCTTTCCTATGCTCACTACCAGACAAAGAATATTGATTTGTGTCTTGCCAAAATCCCATTCCGTACGATCCAGGCTCAAGATAAGACGTTGGTGATGGATAAAGCCTAGAAAAAACAGTATCAAACGACTGTAATCAAAATGAACCTTCTGAAAAAAGTCCTGTATCCTGCGTTCGATAGAACTTGGTAGGATAGGGATATCCATCTTATCAGCTATCTCGCAAAAATGGACAGAGCGACTTCTTATAAGCCCAACCAGCAGCTCACAAAGAAACTCCTGGCGTTTTTTATGACCAATAATGCCAATCTTTCTGATCCATTCGTATAAATTTGTCAAAGAACTTTGGTCCATCGGAAAAAGCAAGTTTGTTGTCTGGTAACTACAAATCTCTGCTTTTTC
>JBCCLI010000620.1:0-2655 GCA_039026975.1 Bacteroidota bacterium
TAAGGGACCCCTTAGCTTTTATGGCTTTGACTGGGAGTACAGCGGAACCGTCAATGAATGGGGTAAAGGGGTATTTGCCAAGTACGCCAAGAAATTCTATGTAGCCCTGGCTCCTGCTAACTCTGCTCAGGTAAAGTCCCTCCTCAAGTCCTACCGGGGAAATGGGGATAAGACCTTCAGCTCTAACATTGAAGAGGTAGAAGAGCTAGGGCTGGTAGTAGAGCGGATCGTGGTGTATTTGGATTGAGGATCTCCTACAGAGGGTATGCTATTAACCGATTCAAAACATTGAAATAGTAGCTTCTCTATACGGGAATATGGAAAGTTTATTTTCTTAAAAAGAAATGCTTTATATTAGTCCTTAGAACCAACCAATAAGTCTCTTTTGTGTAGAGACAGTTATCCTATCCCTAACAATTTCTCCGTTGCTTGATCCTGTCTCCTAAAATAGGGGAGGTGTGATCCCTTGAGACTAATGATAAAACAGAATACTTCATGCGATTCCAGATTACCTTGGAAGTCCTCAAACCTGGGCAGATGCTACCCTTATCATACCAATATGAGATCAGTTCTTGGATCTATAAATTGATTAGTCGTACTGATTCGGCCTTTGGGGAGTTTCTTCATTCCCAGGGATACTGGGATGGAAAAAAGCGCTTTAAATTTTTCACTTTTTCTAATTTATGGATTCCGCCACGTTATGAGATTCAAGGAGATCGGATTCAGGTATTTAGTAAGGAAATTTCTTTTGTCATCTCTTTTTTAGTTCCTGAAGCCGCTCATCATATGATCTCTGGGCTGTTTACGGAAGAGCAGTTTAGGCTGGGAGATAGAAAAAGTAGCCTAGATTTACAGGTGATTCAAATCAGAAGTTTAGCGCTGCCTCCCGCCCAGCGTCAGATGCTTTTTAAGACTACCAGTCCATTGGTGGTCAGTAAGCCCCAAGAAGACCCATCTGGTAGGTTACATCATAAATATCTACCTCCGGATGATCCTTCCTACAGTCAGTATTTTTTCCAGAATTTGAAGAAGAAATATGACTTAGCTGTAAAGCACAATTTAGTAGCAGCAGTAGAAGATGTGGGCTTTCCCCAATTTCAGCTTAGTGAAGGCAAGGTGAAAAAACAAGGGGTAATCATCAAGGCACATACTCCTGCCCAAACGAAGGTGATAGGGTATATGTATAATTTTCAGCTCACAGCTCCAGAAGAATGGATACGGGTAGGGATGTTAGCGGGATTCGGTGAAGAAAATGCTCAGGGGTTTGGCGCTACGAGGTAGCCAGTGTCAGCTTAGTTTATAAATACCATGGAAGGAAAAGATAAGGAAAGGCCAAAAGTACGATTACTTCATATCATGAGAGTCCTCATAGAAAGACCCTTTGGATACACTAAGCGGCAATTATCTGATAGGTATGGCGTTCACCTAGATACTATTTCTCACGACTTTGACGCCTTTAGGGCTGCTGGGTTTATTCTGGAGAAAGATAGCAATCACAGATATGGATTTGCGGAAGATAAGGTTTACAAGGAACTCAGCCATCTGCTTCACTTTGCTGAGGAAGAACAGATTTTACTAGAGCAGGCTATAGATCAAATTTCCCCACATACTAAAATAGGCGATAGACTTAAGCGTAAGCTTGGCTCTTTATATGATTACCGTATGCTAGGACATAGTTACCTACGAAAACCTTATTTAACTAAGGTGGATATGCTTATGAAGGCCCAAAAGAAAAAGAAATCTGTGAAGCTAGTAGATTACCAGTCTTCACATAGTAATGTTATATCTGATAGATGGATAGAGCCCTTTCATACCTCGCCGCCCGATGATATGCTACATGCCTTTGACATAAGAAAGAAAGCACTTCGTCATTTTAGAATTAGTCGATTTAAAAGGGTAGAGCTACTAGATGAAAGCTGGGTCTATGAAAAGCAGCACATCGTATTACCCACTGATCCTTTTCGGATAGTGGATGCCCAGCAAGTGATGGTTCACATACGCTTTAAGGTAGCTGCCTTGAATGAACTGACTGAACGTTATCCCATGTCCAAAATGCATATCATGGAAACAGAAGAGCCAGACGTATTTGACTTTCAAGGGAAAGTAAACCATAGATTTTTGGGTCTTCTCAACTTCATTTTAGGTAATTATCACTTTATGGTTGAAGTGGTAGAGCCGGTTGGCTTAGTAGAAGCATTAGAGGAGACAGTGAAAGAGATGAGATTTTAAAGAATGAATTAGGAACAAGGTAGTACCAAGGTTAGATAAGCCGGATAAGGGGAAAAGGCATTGAGGGGTGAGGAAATAATCAGAATGGACCATTCAATACTCATAGTTTAACATGATAGATAGTATGGAGAAGTACCTTAGGAGAATTACGAAAGAGCCTGGAAAGCGCAGTGGACAGGCGTGTATCAGGGGAATGCGAATTACAATTAGAGATATAATTAGCTATCTGGATACAGGAATGACAGAGGCGGAAATTATGGATGATTTCCCCAAGCTTAGTGAGGAAGATATTCAAGTAGCTAAGTGGTATGCAGATACTCACCATATTAACCCCTACAAATAAATGTAGGGGGTGGGGAAGAGAACTCGGTAGGTAGGGCCCCATCTTAGACTTGTAATCAGGAAAACATGAGAATATACATCCGA
>JBCCLI010000621.1:0-2638 GCA_039026975.1 Bacteroidota bacterium
AGCTATATGTAATACCGCTCTACCTTCCGTCTCATTGATCTTATCTCCTGAGAACATACTGTCTATAGCTGCTGGAAGCTGACACTCCTCTGCCAGATTCCTGAGCAGCATCATGGTTTCTTCCGTGATGATGTTCTTGGAAAAATCCAGGAGAATATCCTCAAACTGTAGGGAGAATTTCTCAAAGCGGTTGGAATCTTCTCCAAAGAGGGATTTCATATGGGTTCCTTCCATTGACTGGAAGTGATCAGAGAGGGCTTGCCAAGCGGCGGTAGAAGTAGGATTGATTCTGGATAACATAGTCTCGTTGTGTTTACTGCCAATCTAGGATTAAATGTGGATTAGGGAAAGTAATACAGCTGACTTCTCCCAAGAATTAATACTAAGGAAATACTTAGCTGCTCATTAGAGAAAGCCTGGCCAGATATTCATAATGAGGTCCCTTGTGGAGAATTTCACAGCTATAACCATGCATTTGTGAAAATTCTTTCAGAGTTTCTTCATCCAGAAACAGCCAGTTAAATAGTGCTCCTTTTGCCCCTTTATACTCCATATGATAGCTCACTTCCCCATAATAAGAAGGATGGTTGAGGACTTCATCCTCATTTTCATAAAGATAAATAAGATCTGAGGAGTCCAGTATGATCTGCCCCTGAGGAGAAAGAAAGGATTTAGCTAAGGTGAGAAAAGCACCTAGGCCCTGTAAATTCCCTACTATCCCTATGCCATTCATCAGAAGGAGAAGCGTATCAAAAGAGGAAGGAGCCATGGAGAAAAAATCCTGGTGAAAGGCATTTTTAATTTGCCTTTCTTTCATGACCTGTACAGCCCCAAGAGAAATATCAATGGCAGTTACTGCCAATCCCATAAGTTGTAAAACGTAGGTGTGGGTACCTGCCCCTGCTCCTATGTCCAGAACGTGCCCCTTACATATGTTTAAAGCCTTTTGTTCCCAGGCGGGCATATCTCCCCAGCCCCTAAAGAGGTACTCCACGGGAATGATATCATCCTCCGCCATATCAGAAAAAACACGGATCTTTTCCCCTCTCATGCCCAGCTGATAATCCAGTGCTGCCTGCCCAAGGGGATCTTTGAAGGGATCAGTAATTAAGGGTTGTGACATTCCCAGTTGTTGCTGCCACAAAGGTATCATTCCTTAGTTAAAAGTATGAGGTTTCCCCCACCAATACGCGCAATTTTTTGTAGGGCCTGCTCACGTGTATGCGTCAACCTGTCCGTCAATAGGATGGACAGGTGATATCCAGCTAACTGGATCTTCTCTACCTGCTTAACCAGGGCTTCATTAATCTCAAATCCACCATCTGTACATAGCAGTAGCTGTACATCCAGGGAGTTCTCATTTACAACTACTGCTACAGCCTGATCTAAGGCTAAAGGTAGATTCCCTTTTTGCCCGGGACTTACTTTTGTCCATAGCGCTGCTACCTGAGTAGCTTCTGGACGTTCTCTTTTCAGTAGTAGCTGCGGCTGTTCTTGATAGACCATCAGGCTTACTTTATCTTCCCCACTTAGCAAGGCGAGAGACTCCGCTATCCACTCCTTTACCGCTTCCCATCTACCTTCTTCCTGCATGGATTCGGAAGCGTCTACCACCCACATCCAATGTGAAGGGCTTTCCAGGTTTTCAGAGGACTCTTTTAAAGGGGGAAAATAAATCTCCGGTATAGAAATGAACGAAAGCCAATTAGTCGAGGCATCTTCCGCCGCTGTCAGTTCTCTGTAAAGCTGCTGTAAGTTAGGGGTGTGTTGGCTGTATAAGGGCAATAAAAAGGCCTGTATAAAATATTGGGATTTACTCTTCCCCATATATCTTTCTTCAGTAGCTGATGCTACCTGATAGTCATCCACATACCTGAGAAATTCCCGCAGCATACTTTGGAAGCGTACCAAGCTATCTGAGGAAGGAGATATCTCTAGAACCTCAAATTGCTCTATGCAGGAGATCAGTATTTTTTCTTCTTTCAAGATGTCAGCCTGATAGGAGGTGGCCAGCGCATAAAGCAGATTTAGGCAGCTTTTCATACTGGCATGCAACAGCTGGGACAGGGAATCTGCATTAGCCGGTGCTAAGCGAGCTGGCGTAGGCCACTGCTGGCGGGTGCTCTCCTGTACATCCAGGATGATGCCGTCCCACTGCTGCATTAAGTCCTGGATAAGCTGTAAATGAGGGTCTTTTAGGTACACTTGAGAAGAGGTATGTTCAGCTAAAGAAAGACTGACTTCATGGGCTTTTCTCAAGCATTTTTTTTGTACCTGGAGGTAGGCTTCTGTGGCCTGTATGCCTATTAATAGTTTCTCCCACTCCTCCCAAAATTCCTCATTGTGTTCCCACCTTCTCAATCCTCCCTTCATTTTCTCCTGGTACAAGCGGGCATGCCAGTGAATGGAATAGTCTCTGTAATATGTGTGAACATCTTGCTGGTAAGCCGTAATACTATCTGACAGCACTATCCAGCGGTTTAGGTAGGCATGCAAATGTTTATCCCCTTGCTGCGCATTTGCAGCAGGATAGGAGAGGCAAATACATGCATACAGAAGCCACAGGGGAAACAGCTTCACAATATTCATCTAGGGCCTTTCCCTTTCCTACAAAGATGAATCTTTTCCCTAAACTTTC
>JBCCLI010000622.1:0-2637 GCA_039026975.1 Bacteroidota bacterium
CAAGAAAAATGTAGCACTATTTATATTCTTCCTTCCTGTTAACATACTCACAAGAAAAAAGGGGGATAAAAACTCCCCCTCATCTATTATGCTGTTATCTCCTGCTAAGCTGCTAGTGCCTTTCTTACATTCCTTACACTAATAGCTGAGTGAGAAGTATGAAACTGAACTTCCCCATCCTTCAATACTATGATTTGAGGAGATTGGTGAGGCACAGCAGTTATCTTTGCTACCTTGTTGGAGATAGGTCTGTAAGAGATGAGATCCAGGTAGTACACCTCTAGTTCTTCTTCTGGTAGGTCCCATTCTGACTCCAACTGGCTTTTCACCATGGCGCTGAGTCCACACCTAATACTATGCTTAAAAATGGCTACGGGCTTTTCAAAAGACCTTGCCATGATTTCTTCTAATTGTTGTTCTTGCGTAATCGCATGCCAACTTATTCCCTTAAGTTTTTCCATATCACTACGATTAGTTCAAATTACCCTATAAAAATATAATATTCTCCCTCTCTCAGCTATCACTTAGCCGACATCCACTCTACAAATATAGGGTTTTATCTATACCATTTAGCTAAGACCTCTGGGGGAACCCCAAACAGGTAAGCCGTAAGGATGCAAGCATCTAGCCAGATCTGATAGAGAATACCATTTTTCAGAAATCTCCTTGCTGAGCTAACTAATGGCACATCCAGCTTTACAAATTGGCCCATAGCTCGGAGAGGATACTGAATTTCCACATCTTCCATTATGGGAACCTCAGGGTATCCCCCAATGGCAAAAAATGTCTCACGTCTAAGCCAAAGTCCTTGATCCCCAAAAGTGCTGATGGCAAGATTGATTCTGGTAAATCCAGCTATCAAGGATAAAACCTTATTTTCTTCTTGAAATTCAAGGTAGAAACTACCCCCTACTACTGATTTCTGGTTCAGACTCTCCCTAATTCTCTCACAAGCACCCAGTGGAACTATGGTATCTGCATGGAGGAAGAACAGGATATCTCCTCTTGCCGCTTCAGCTCCTACATTCATTTGGATAGCTCTGCCTTTGCTTGCATGTAATAGGCGAACTTTCTGGAAAGCGGCGACTATCTCAAGGGTGCTATCTTTACTCCCACCATCCACCACAATAACCTCATTAACAAGAGGATCTTTAAGGATATACCTGAGCGTAGCTGCTATAACCTGCTCTTCATTTAGGGTGGGAATAATGACAGAAATTTGCTCATTCATCCATCAAACGTACCACATCTCCCTGAGTAAAAATAGGCTGTAGGCTAATCCTAAGGCTTTCTTCCGCATATAGCTCAGCGGGAACACTGATATCACCCAGGTATAAATCCCCCCTTATCTCCTTTACTTCAGCAGTAAACAGCCCCCTTTTAGGAAGCGCAATAGTCATAGTAGCGGCTGCTCTAATGACTGGTTCAAAGATATTTCCTGAAGTTAGGCTTATGCCTGAGGGCGTATCCAATGCGAGAACCGGACCCTCTTGTCCATTAGCCCAGTGGATCATCTCAGCCGCTATCCCTCTTGGATTTCCGGATAAGCTATATCCTATAATCCCATCCAGAATTAAGCTAGAAGGTTTTCCTTTTCGGCCTGCAAGGTCTCCTCCTTTTTTCAAGATTATATTCAGTTTCTTGAGAATGTGATATTGATGGAGAGGGATGGGCGTAAGTTTATCTGGCGCCGTAACATATACCTCTACCTCAGCCCCCCACATATGCAGCCTTCTGGCAGCCACCATAGCCCCTCCCCCATTACCCCCTGTCCCTGCCAGGACTGTAATTATTTTACCCCTCAGATCATCACCCAGCATATGCTTAGCTGTAATAGCCAAACATCTCCCCGCATTTTCCATCATCTGAATGAGCTGAATACCATACACATCTTCCATCAACCTATCCACCTCTACCATCTCTTCTGTAGACAGCCAGGGTAACCTTTTAGCTTGTTTATAGGGGATTGGTGCCATAAGCCATCAATTTTTCCAAATCACTTTATCTATTAACTCTGCTACTAACCCAGTCCAGCCCGTTTGATGGCTGGCTCCTACCCCTCGGCCATTATCACCATGAAAGTATTCATAGAATAGAATCAGATCCTTAAAATGGGGGTCCCTGCCGTAGATGGTATAATCTCCATTAACAGGTCGCTGTCCTGCCTGATCTGGAATAAATATGTTAATCAGCCTCTTAGAAATATCATCTGCTATGGCAGTTAAGCTCATCCAGTTTCCTGAACCTGTAGGGTATTCTGCCTTGCTTTCTCCATCAAAAAAATGGCAGTAGGTATACAGGGACTGTATCAACATATAGTTCATAGGAAACCAGACAGGACCCCGCCAATTAGAGTTTCCTCCAAACATATGTGTGGAAGATTCTCCAGGTTCATATCTAAGACTGTAATGCTGATCATTTACATGTAGCTCATAGTCCTGATTAGCATGCTTGCGGGAGAGAGACCGTATCCCGCCAGGTGACAGAAACTCATGTTCATCCAGCATAGCCTCCAGTAGCCTAAGTAGTCGCTGCTTGGGAACCATAGCCATAAGCATATCTCCATTTTCCTTCTCAAAGGTGATGGGTTTCTTGCCCATTCCTTTTCGGTAGGTCTTAAACCATTCCTTTCGGGCC
>JBCCLI010000623.1:0-2617 GCA_039026975.1 Bacteroidota bacterium
AGCCGAAGAACGAAAAGAAGAGATTGAAAATTCTCGAAACCTCCCCACTGACTTGATGACCCAGGCCAAGGAACACTCTTTACCCCGAATGTGGGTAGCCAGATTTTCATTACCGCTTCCACTGACTGTTGGGAACCACCATACTTCTTGGCTACCCACATTCGGGGTAAAGAGTGTTCCTTGGCCTGGGTCATCAAGTCAGTGGGGAGGTTTCGAGAATTTTCAATCTCTTCTTTTCGTTCTTCGGCTTGTTTAGCTATAGAGATGGCTGCTTGCATGGATATACATTCTTTTGAGATGTGGGTAGGGCATTTTTCTTCAATCAAGGAGAATAGCCTTTACATATGGAATTTAGTGAATATATTTTATGATGCAGGTATTAGCCTACTATTTAATATGGCTAGGGCTAACACTCAGGAATCTTGGGAGCGTGAATGGGTGCTCATTCAGATGATATGAGTCAATTTGCAGGAGGGTTCTACTTCTCCGGCCCAGGTAAGGAGATGAAGCCTAGACTTTTAAGGCTTCTGGTTGTTTAGGAAGAGTAAAGTGGAAAGAGGTTCCTTTCTCTTCCCGGGATTCCACCCAGATTCTTCCTTTGTGCTGCTCTACTATCTTTCTACTTACGGCCAGTTCTATGGAAGAATAATCACCAGACTCATCTTGGGTGAGCAATTTGAAGATCTTGGCAGCCTGCTCATCTGAAATACCTGGACCATCATTCTGGATGATGAATTCATACTCTTCCGGATTTTCTCCTCCACTAATCTTGATAATAGAAAAATTATCTTCCTGCTGCTGAAGAGAATAGGAAACGAGGTAAAGGAACAGCAGGGAGAGCTTCTTTTTGTTGGCCAGCACTTGTGGAAGATTATACAGAGAAACCTTGGCAGACTTATTACTGATGCGTCCAGGAAGCTCTTTGAGGGTTTCACTGATGAGCTCTTTGGCGTTGCAGAGTTCAAATATATCTTCCTTGGAGCCTGTTTTTGAGTATAAGATCAGCCCGTAGAGTACCTCTTCCATATCGTTAATATTGGAATAGATGAGGTTAAATTTTCTTTCCTCCGTTTCCTGAAGTTGCTGCATCCTGTGAAGCACCTCTTTGATTTCTTGTAGGGAACCCTGAAGATCCTTAGAAACTATTTCTGAGAAGGTTAACAAGTCCTCATTTAGGGAACTCAACTGCTTATTCTGATAGGCAATTTCTTTATTTTTCTCCAAGAGAATTTCATTTCCAAGGGCTTTAGCTTTATATCTGGTATAGAGCAGCCAGAGAATAATCATAAAGAAGATCACTCCAGCCACCAAAGCTATTAGATAGAGCTTGTTTACTCTCCGCTGGCTTTCAGTTTTCAATATTTCTATTTCCTTCTCTCGCTTCTGGATCTCAAACTGTTCCCTAAGGGTATTAATTTTCTTTTGAGTGGTTTCTCCCACTAAACTATCTTTCAGAACTACAAATTTATTTAGATACTCAGTGGATTTCTTATACTCTCCTTTAGCTGCATAACTCTTAGCTAAGGTTTCATATATTTTCTTTTTGATGTCAGCTGTCTGTGCGTTATTAGCCAGAATGAGGGCGCTTTCCAAAACCTGAATAGATTGGGATATTTTATCCTGATTGAGGTACGTTCTTCCCAAAAAATGTAGGAAGTTAGCTGTGGCCCCTAATTGAGATTTATCCTCCAGGTAGCGAATAGCTTTCAAGAGATATACTTCTGCTGTATCATATGATGAAGTGGCTACGGCTGTCTTCCCTATGAGCCCATGAGAGAATGCTATGCTAAATTCATCCTCAAGCTCCGCTGCCATCTTCAAAGACTCCCGGGCATATTTATCAGCATGATCATATTTTTTGCGGTCATATTGGATTCCTCCCAAGGAGAAAAGAATATACTGTAGCTGTAGACTGTTATCTCCTGGATAGAATTTTTGGTATGACTCATAGGCTCTTATGGCTTTTGCATAAGCCTTATCATGCTGTTCACTGTAGGATAAGATATTAGAAATGGTCAGGTTAGTCATAATGACATTCATGGAATCACTTAGTGATTCATAAATAAGGAGGCTCTGCTGGTGGAAGGAGATAGCATCAGGATAGTTTCCTTTGAAGTTATTTATCTGTGCTATGTAGGAGAGAATATTTGCTTCCTGGGCTTGGTCAACGTACGCTCTGTTTCTTAAGGCTTCCTGGAAATGTTCCAAAGACTCATCATACCTATCCAGCCAGAATAAGCCAATGGCCGTTTTTATTTCCAGCTGAATTTCTTCTTCCTTATTATCGCTTACTTTACTAAGTCGTAAAGCATTCTGATAATATTGGAGGGATTCTGGATAGTTTTCTTGTGTAAAATGGGTTTCACCCAGTTCTGTGAGGGTCTGGATGGTAGCCCTTAGATCACCCCTATTTTGATGAATCGCTAGTTCCTTTTCCAAGCTGTCAATTTGATCCGAAGAAAAGACTAGCCTGACAGTAAAGAATAGAACAATAAGGATACCTTTAGAGCGCATGATTCAGTAGAGATGTTGATTAACTGGACGGCATATGGACTTTTACAAAAGCTAGATTATTACGATTTGGTCATTTATAAATTAGGCAAATTTTTATAAATCC
>JBCCLI010000624.1:0-2608 GCA_039026975.1 Bacteroidota bacterium
ATCCAGCAGCTCGTATCCTGTTAGAAAATGACCTGGGAGAGATCTTACTTATCAGACGAAAGGACAATAACCAATGGGGCCTGATAGCCGGTGGGCTGGAAGAGGGGGAAGATGTTACCACCTGCATCCGACGTGAAGTGAGGGAAGAGACTGGACTTATTCTCCAACATCTAGAAGCCATAGGGCTTAGTACCCAACCGGAAAGAGAAAGTGTAACATATCCTAATGGAGATCAAATCCAGTACTTTACTGTAGTGTTCTATAGCCATACATGGAAAGGGAACCTTCTTCAGGAAACGGATGAAACTAAAGAAGCCCGCTTTTTCCCAATAGGTCAACTTCCTTCTTTACCAGCCAATGAGTTTTCTTCTATAGAATGGCTACAGCGATTTAAGAAGGAACACAAATTCATCCTTGATTAGAGGAACTTAATCTTAGTAATAAGGGAACCCTACAGACAACTTTGCAGAGATTAAGTGCCCAATTCCCTGTAGATTATGCGGTGATTAATTAGCTATTCACCGCATATTTTGCAGCAAATCATAGTATATTCACTGGTAAAAGATAGTTGTGGGGTACATTTACCAAAAATCTTCTTGGCCAAACTTGTATTCGGATGAAGCCTAAATTTCAGGTCTACTCATAGATACAAGATATGAGCAGGGAAAATTATTAGGTAAAATTGAAGCACTGGGTTTCAATCTACAAAAAGAGGCTTCCCTGGAATCTGTAACATCAGAGATCTTAACTTCTTACGAGATTGAAGGGGAATCCCTGGATCATACTCTGGTAAGATCATCTGCAGCTAAAAGACGGGGAATAGAAACTGCAGGCCTCGTTCCCTCTAACAGGTTTGTAGATGGCATAGTGGAAATGATGATAGATGCTGTTGAAAAAGCCAAAGAAGTCCTAACAAAACAAAGACTTTGCTATTGGCATCACCTATTATTTCCTACGGGAAGAAGCGGTATCTATGCCATTTTAGCAGGAAGATATTTTGGGAGAGGAACGTGCTGCTGGTATCCTCCCTATTCAGTCCGCAGTAGAAAGAACCACCAAAGAAGGGAGGGTCATAGGAGAAGAAGAAAAGATTAGTTTGTTAGTAGCCATTAAGTCCCTCACCCTATATGCTGCCTGGCAACTCAATATGGAGGATAAGCTCGGCTCCCTTGAGAAAGGAAAATACGCAGACTTCATCATCCTGGACAGAGACCCATTTACAACAGCTATCACAGAACTGGATCAGATACAATGCACCCAAACATATATCAATGGGAATGTAGTGAGGAGAGAGGATTAGTCTTTGGATTCATAATTGACTTTTGGTAGAGTTTACTTTGTTCTTTAACCCAAAAAAGTACCCTTCGTTTAGAAGAATACATTTTTTTGTTTACTATTAAAGAGATGAAATTAATTAAGGATCATATAGAAAAGCTCTCTCTTATCTGCCTTGATCATAAGGTGGATAAGCTATATGCTTTTGGATCTATAGTAGGTCCAGAGTTTGATGTTAAGAATAGCGACTTAGATTTCCTGGTTTCTATGATGGAGATACCTCCACTAGAGAAGGGTGAATTATTACTGTCGTTATGGGATGAACTTGAGAATCTATTCAATCGGAGAGTAGACCTCTTGTCGATTAATTCTATTTCCAATCCCTATCTTCAAAAGTCAATTGATGCTTCCAAAGTGCTGATTTATGACAGATCGAGCCAAAAAGTATTTAGTTGACATCCTCGACTCTATCTCATTAATAGAGGATTTTCTAGTAGGTATTGAAGAATTCGAGTCCTACAGCCAGGATTTCAAGACAAAAAGTGCTATTGAGAGACAATCAGGAATAATAGGAGAAGCCGTAAACCAATTTCAGAAAATTGAGCTTACTTCTCAGTTCTCATCTTCCAAACAAATCATAAGCTTTAGGAACAGGATTATTCATGCATATGATAGTATTGATGATACCATTGTCTGGGTAATTTTAAAGAGACATATCCCTTTACTAAAAAAGGAAGCAGAGGTCTTTTTAGGCTAAATAGTTTTACAGATACTTAAAAAATTCCACGCTGATTTTAAAGGTAAAACTATCCTCATTGAATTTTGGGCTTCCTGCTGTGGGCCTTGTATAAGCAAAATCCCAAGCCTTATTGAACTACAGAAGAAGTATGAAGGAAAGGATTTCTTAGTAATTGCGATTTCTATTGATAATAGAAAAAAGGATTGGCTAAGTATTTTGGAAAAGAAAGGATATCCATTTGTACATGGAATGGATACTACTAAAGAAATTGCAAAAACTTATAATCTACATGGTGTACCGAACAACTTTTTTACTGATCCAAATGGATACATTGTTGGTCCCATAATGACAGCAAAAGAAATCAAGTCTTATCTGAAAAAACGATAGCGCTACATATGCCAGATCAGCACATATTCATTGTCTTGATCTAGTATTTCTTAACTACTCCTACTTTACTCATCTCGTAAACACTCCACCGGATTAATGTGGGTAGTATTAGCTATTTTCCGTCTTACTGTGAACAAGGTCATTAGCATGGCTGACACCCCTATGCCCAGGAAATATCACCACTGTAGCAATATCCAGAAGACGAAT
>JBCCLI010000625.1:0-2579 GCA_039026975.1 Bacteroidota bacterium
AGGCATAGACCTTTTAGTATTCCTGTACATTAAAAGGAAAACCAGGGAGAATGAGCGCAGGCCGCGCTAAGAACCACAAACCTTCTCCAGGGTGCGAGCTACACGGAAAACCATTCTATCATTTACGTACAACTCAGCCCTTATGCTCAACTGAGTGGGACCTATCGCGTCCTTCAATTTCTAACAGCTACTGTAGTTACTTTCAGTATAGCTATATAAGAATCCCTAATTCTGACTTATGTCAGGTTAATAGCCTGTGTGAGAATGTTCTCATGCAGGTTTTTCTTTTCTCCTTACATGTATGATGGACTAACCGCTACAGACTGGCTATTCAAAATATTTTTATAGGTACCTGTTAGTGAACTGGTAGGCACCTAAGGGGTGAATTCTCTTATTTAGCTATGATCAGGAGGTTAAGGAAACATCACTCCCTAGATCTCACCCCCTATTTGTAATTCCCTACATACCCAGCGGGGTACCGTGCAAGCATAGGGATATTAATCTTGGCACCTTGGTAAGTGTGGCCTAGAACTAGCTATTTATCCTGTAAGTGTTCCTAACATAAAGGGGATTCCTTCTTGAACGCGCCAAAAAGCCCTACTGAGAATGGCTGATTTTCCTATCTTGCAGACTCATATATTTCAAGCCCTTCCATGTTAGTAGAGAAACTCTTAGAATCCTTGTCAGATGTTACCGCTCCAGCCCTATTAGCTGTTCCCATAGCCACCTTCTCTGAAAGAGATCAATGTATACAATCTCTCAGTAGAAAAACTGATACCCTCCAACATATTTTATGGGATTTCAGCGCATATGATTCCCATAGCCTGAGTGAGCAGCTAGCAGGAATCCTGGCAAAGGCGCCTGAAGACCTCTTTGCTACCCCGGAAGCAGTGATACTTCATCTTATCAATACCGAAAGCATATTCTTTCAAGAAATATCAGAGAAAGGGCCTTCCTTTTGGGAACTACAAGAGACTGAATGGGAAAGCTTCTACAAAAACCTCCCCTGCCCTACCTTCTTGTGGGCCCAACACGGAAGTCTTCGCACCCTCAGCCAAGCAGTATCAACCATAACTTCAGCTATCCAGCTAGTAGAGGCTCCCCAACCCTTTTCTCTTACAGAATCTCCTTCCTATCAGGAGGCCTTATCCGCTATTCAGGAAGTTACTAAAAAGGAAGACCCAGCAGAACTAGCCTTACAGCAGCATGAGGCAGGTGTACAATGTGCAGGAGCTTTAGAATGGCATAAAGCTCTTCATCATTTTTCCCTAGCCGCCCCCATTTGGGCTGAGTTAGAGGACCCCCAGGTTTGTAGGTCTTATAATAATATAGCTGGCATTTACCATCTACACGGAGAACTGGACCTAGCGGCCACTTATTACCAAAAGACCCTAAGCATAGCTGAGGAGGAGGGCAACTCACTTTCACATGCCCGAGCAGGTGTGCAACTAGGACATATACTAGCTGAGGTAGATTCTGAGACAGCCATGGAACACTATGCTGCTGCCCTCGCAAAATTTGAGGATGCTGAGGAAGAACAGCTGCAAGCGGAAGACTATCTGGAAATGGCTAATATTCAAATTTATATTTCTGAATTTGATGAAGCAGTAACTTATTTGAGGGCTGCTACGGCCGCATTTACTACAGTGAATAATAAGCAGGGCCTTATAAATTCTCTTAGAAAATTAGCTTCTATCTATGAATATAAGGGAAAACTGGAACTAGCTACTAAATGCTATAAGAATATAGCTAAACTTATGGAGGCCAGTAATGAGGCGGGAGATAAAGTGGGATATGGAGCTGAGGTTATTGCGAATACCTACCAACAAGTGGCTTCCCTGGAACTCAAACAGAAAAATGTGGAAGCGGAGTTTGAGGCAATAGAAAAAGCCCTGGCCTATGCCCAACAGGCAGAAAGTCCTTTTTTGATAGCTTCCTTAGAAGATTCTCTGGCAAGCGTACAAAAAAAGAAAGAAAAGAAGTCTTCCTTTCTGGGATCTTTCTTTAATAAAAAATCTTAATGACAAGACCCACTGATATTGAGGCTTACACCTTGCTACAATGGGAAGCCCTAAGTGAGTGGATCTTTACCCATCAGACGGGGAAAGCACTTCAACTGATCATGGTAGCGGAAACCCCCTTTATAAGGAAAGGGGTTTTCACCAGCTTCATGAAACGATTTTCTACCCATCCCCTTCAGCATGTACAGATAGACCCAACTTCTGCCTACAGCAGTGAGCAATTATCCTATCAGTTGGAGAAAACCTTTAAACATTCTACCAACAGGATATTGGTCCGGCACCTCTTGAATCCCATCCCCCGCTTACTATTTTTCCAACTTGATGGGGAAGCTAGCCTTTCAGAAACACTTCCCCCCATCCAGGCATGGGGCCAGCAGGGTATAAGTATCAATGTTATCTGGACGGACTTTCTCGGCCTTGCCCTACTACAGGAAAGTGGCTTAAGTGATTCTCAAGATATTCATATCTCCTACTTCTTTGATCAGCGACTACAGTATGATATCCCCACAGACAAGTTATCAGCCCTAGGGCTTGGATCTGAGGAATCCAGCCTAGATG
>JBCCLI010000626.1:0-2556 GCA_039026975.1 Bacteroidota bacterium
AGTACTTCATCCTGTCTGGGAAAGTTTAGTAATACCTGATGCAGATTTTCTCCTTTCTCATGAAAACCATCAACGGATAACTCATGCTGAATCCATAGAAACATCAACATAGCACATGCCAAACCAGTTGCAATTCCTGTCAGATTAATGGCAAATGATAATTTATTTCTCAAAAACCCTCTGTAGGCGATAAGCAAATTATGTTTCAGCATGGCTGTAGTGATTAAGTTGGATTGAAATGCTTTGATAAAATCCGGTCGAAAATGAAACAGTACTTGTCGAAAGAAATACCAGCGGGCTTTACGGACACTTTGTAATGCATCTCTTTCAAATTCTTCCATAAGGTTCCCTTCTATCTCTTCAAGATAGTCTCCCCTACAAAACCAGCGTAGGAACTTCAGCGGAATCTTGGGCGGATGAGGCTGCATTACCCAAATGAAATCTTAGGAATTTTTCTGTACATGCGGGTACGAACGTCATACTGCTCATCCAGTCTACTCTTTCCCAGAGCCGTGATCACATAGAACTTTTTTCTTCTACCTCCCCTATCCTGGGTGATGCCACCAAATCTGGCTGTGACAAATCCTTTCTCCTCCATTCTCTTGAGAGCCACATGGATAGCACTGATATTCAGCTTCTTTTTAAGCTGCTCTTCCAGGCTATCCTTAATAGACACCCCGTAGGCCTCATCATGCTGTGCGGCTACAGTGAGTAAAACAAGTTCTTCAAATTCTCCCAGGGACGGCTGTTTCATATGATTTCTATTTACTTAACATAAGTAAATGTAATAATTATATTCATATTTGTTAAGTAAATGATAGGGCTTTTAAATAAAGGTTGCATGATCCAGGCTAATACTTCCTAACAGCCCCCCTATCTAGGCCCCAAATACCTGGTGGTAAATAGTTGATTCTCACAAACATTCCTTTATTCCAACTGGTTTATTTAACTCAAGAAAATGTTAGGGAATATGATTCTTTAGCTGTTCTATTAGCGTATAAGACGTTCAGGACTTACTATTCTAAACCACCTACAAAACTTACGCACGTGAAGAGGATTCATGCGGGCTTGACTGCTATTTTTGCAGTATTATTTCTACTAAATTTCCTGAGTTGCGAGAAACAAAAACAGGAAAAAGGGGAAGAGCTAGTTTTACAAAACTGCCAATCTTGTCATCTCATGCCTGCCCCAGAAGATCTGAATCAGCAAACCTGGGAGAGAGAAATTCTCCCTAAAATGGCTGCCAGGCTAGGCTTGAATAACGGAGATTGGTCAGAAATATCTGTCCTGAAAGAAATGCATATGTTTCCTGACACCAGCTTGCTAAGCCGGGAAGAGTGGCAGGAAATTGTACAGTACTTTAGAAAGAACTCTCCCCCATTTCCACTACAGTCGCCAGATCTACTCCCTATCAATACCTCTTCAGAAACATTCTCCTCTACTGAGAATTCCATTCCTAATATACGACCCACCATCAGCTTACTACATTATGACAGTAAGTCTCACGCTGTTCTGTATGGAAATTCTGATAACGGGAGTCTGAATGCCTACTCCTTGGTGGAAGAAACCGTCTCTTCTCAACCTGTGGGAGGGGTTCCCTCCTTTATGCTTGCCGCGGAAAAAGGTTTCTATGTGCTCACTATGGGCCAAATCATGCCCCATAATGAGCATACCGGTGCCCTAAAATATGTCCCATTTACTGAGGGAGGCTGGGAAAATCCTGAGCAAGTCCTTGATAGCCTCCAAAGACCTGTCTATGCTAGCCTTGGAGACCTGGATATGGATGGGAAGGAAGATGTAGTTATCTCTTCCTTTGGGAATTATGTAGGTGAACTGGCATGGTACAGTGATTTCAATTCTCCTAATCGTAAAAAGCATGTGCTCTCTACGGCTCCTGGTGCCTTAAAAACGGTCATAGATGATGTGAATGCAGATGGCCTACCTGACATCCTGGCCCTCATGGCCCAGGGAGAGGAAGGAGTATATTTGTACCTAAATCAGGGAAGTGGGCAGTTTCGTGCCAAGCAAATTCTGAGGTATCCGGCTACTTACGGCTCTACCTACTTTGAGTGGAAAGATATGACGGGAGATGGCCTAAAAGACATACTTTATGTAAATGGTGATAATGGTGACTATTATCCTATTGTCAAGCGCTTTCATGGGATTAGGTTGCTAGTTAATCAAGGGGATATGGTATTTGAAGAGGCCTTTTTCCTAGAACAGCACGGCGTCTTCAAAGTCATAAGTGAGGACTTTGACCAGGATAACGACTTGGACCTGGCTGCTATTTCTTATTTCCCTGATTATGCTAATCGCCCCCAGGAGAGTTTTGTATACTATGAGAATAAAGGAAACTTCAGCTTCAACGCCTCCACTTTTGAGGCTACTCCTTCAGGTAAATGGCTGACCATGGATGCTGCTGATCTAGATCTTGATGGAGATAAGGACATTATCCTGGGATCAACCATCTATATGTCGCAAGATGCCCCCAAGGAAGTCAGAGGTGGCTGGATGAGAGAAAGATCCCCTATTCGATTTTTGGCTAATACCAGCAAG
>JBCCLI010000627.1:0-2495 GCA_039026975.1 Bacteroidota bacterium
GAGTAACACTTATACGCTGCACATCTTCTTCTTCCCGGTAGTTGTAGCTTCCCCAGTCTGTAGCATTACTGGAGAAAATAACTTCCCAAGCTCCTTCTTTATGTGGGAGAATATGTAGCCCATACGTGCCAGCAGGGAGTAGCTTCCCCTCTACCCTCACCTCATGTTTAAAGGAAATGCTGGTGATCTCGTTAGCACCGGCTCGCCATACCTGCTCATAAGGCACTAAATTTCCCCAGATGACCCTTCCTTTGGCAGCTGGCCTATGATAGGAAATAGTAATATCTGTAAAGCCTATAGTTTGGGTTACGGTAGCAGCAGGACTCCTTCTGGGTACAGGAATAGCGTCTTTCTGGGCTACTAATCCTAGTGGTATGAAAAGGATAAATGCTAATAGAAGAGGTAGATAGTGTTTGTTCATTAGTAAGAAATTTGAGCCAAGTATAATACGATCTTATAGTCCTAATTGTCCGTTAGCTTCCACTACCGTAGTTACCGGTAATTGGCAGGTGAAGCCTTCGCAGACATAAATGGTGGTATCCTGGGTAAATCTTTGTTGGAGTATGGGTAGATCATTCTCTGTTTCTGCCCCAGCAAATACTCTGTTAGGGTAGTAGGACTTGGCCATTTCTAGTCGGTATGCTTTTGCCTGTTTTCCGGTAATAGCCACTTCATAATGTGGGAAAAACTCCTTGAGAACCAACTGTGCCCATGCTGCATGCCACATCCCGGAAGTGATCACTTGCTCCCTCACATTAGCTAACATCTGCTGATAGGTATTCCGATAACTTTCCTCATGCGTTATGAGCCAAAGCGTATGAAAAGCATGGGCTAACATGGCATTAGAGGATGGAATAACGTCATCTTGAATCTCCATCTTCCGCTTAATCAAGACTTCCTCCGTATCAGAGGTGTAGAAAAACATACCTGAGGACGTATCAAAAAAGTGCTTGATGACATAATCTAATAACTGGCGGGCGAGGCTGAGCCACTCATCCTCCAAACTTACCTGATACAAGGCTAGCAATCCATCTATTACATTGGCGTAGTCATCCAGGAAGGCAGTGATAGAGGCTTTCCCATTTTTGTAGTTTCTGAAGAGCTTTTCTCCATCATACATCTTCTCTCTCAGGAAAGCGGCAATACTTCGGGCATTCTCCAGAAATTGATTCTCCTGGAATACTCTATAAGCATTCGCATAGCCTGATAGCATAAGTCCATTCCACGAAGCCAGAATTTTATCATCCAGCCCTGGGCGTATACGGGAGGCTCTACTAGCTAGCAACTTCCTTCTTCCCTCTTCTATCTCAGCCTTAAAGGTGTCTACGTCTAATTTCCACCTGTCAGCAAATACTTCTTCCGTCTCCAAGGCAAAGAGGATATTGGATCCTTCCCAGTTACCGTAGGGATGGATATTATAATAGTCTGCGAATAGCTTAGCCCTTTCTCCCAGGACTTGCTCTACCTCCTCGTAGGTCCATATGTAAAACTTTCCCTCTACCCCCTCACTATCTGCATCTAAAGAAGAATAACACCCTCCTTCCTGAGATGTCAGTTCTCTCTGCATAAATTCAGCTGTCTGGTAAACTATCCGCTGATAGAGAGAGGCTTTAGGAGAAGCTTTATCAGTCTCAGCTTGCCAGGCTTCACTGTACAAACTCATCAGCTGCCCGTTATCATACAGCATTTTTTCAAAGTGAGGTACCTTCCAATAGGCATCCACAGAATAACGGGAAAATCCTCCTCCTACCTGATCATAAATCCCTCCAAGGGCCATTTTTTCCACGGTAGTATCTACTGCTAGTTTCACCTGACTAGCCAGCTCTATCCCTTTCCTTTCCATTAAGAAGGCACATCTAAGGAGAAAGAGATTATTCATAGGAAGAGGAAACTTATTAGCTTGTGTTTTCCTCCCTCCATACTTGAGGTCTGTATGATTAATCCAATGGGTCACCATGTCATTTAGCTCCCCCGCTAAAAGGGAGAAGGCGCTTGAAGATCTACTCACATCTCCCCCTTGTATCATGGCCTGAGTAAGGTTATCTGCATATTCATGGGTCTTCTGAGGATTCCCTATGACCATGTCAGATACCTGGGTGAGGATATCCATCCAGTTCTCTTTCGGGTAGTAAGTTCCCCCAAATATAGGTCTTCCATCTGGCAGGGCAATGGCATTCAGGGGCCAGCCACCTCTTCCCGTCATGATCATGACAGCATCCATGTATATCTTGTCTATATCCGGTCTTTCTTCCCTGTCAATCTTGATGTTCACAAAACGCTCATTCATCAGCTTGGCCACTTCCTCATCTTCAAAGGACTCATGCTCCATCACATGACACCAGTGACAGGCGGCGTACCCTATACTCACCAGGATAGGCTTATTCTCTTCTCTGGCCTTCTGTAAGGCTTCTTCTCCCCATGGGTACCAGTCTACGGGATTATTGGCATGCTGAAGTAAATAGGGACTACTTTCCAGGCTCAGACGGTTGGGCATA
>JBCCLI010000628.1:0-2458 GCA_039026975.1 Bacteroidota bacterium
ATCTAAGGTAAAAAAGCCAACTTGATAAGTTCTTGTATCCTTATTTACTCCATTCTATTCGAGCGCTATTACATTCGCCTGTCCATTAAGCACTTTGATATATTGGATAGACGTGTCAGGCTGGTCTCCAAAAGCGGTTTGTAGTCTGTCGAAGGTGGTATCCGTGATAAATACCTGTCCAGGTATTTGAGAGGCCAGTATTTGGGCAATTCTCCCTAGCCTGTGTTCATCCAGCTTATCAAAAATATCATCTAATAGGAGGAAGGGCTTTTTGCCAGATCTTTCTGCCAGCAGCTGGTATTGGGCTAGTTTGAGGGAGATAATGAAGGTTTTTTGCTGCCCTTGAGATCCAAAATTTCTGGCAGACTGCTCGTCTATGCTAAATACCAGGTCATCCCTGTGAGCCCCTGTACCAGAATACTGATTAGCAAGGTCTTTATCTCTGTTCTGAAGGAGGAGTTCCAGCCATCCTGGAATCGTATTTTCTTTTACCTGAGAACGGTAGGTGATTTCCGGAACCTCATTTCTAGCTACTATCTGATGGAAAAAGTCCGTAAATACAGGCATAAAATCCGAGATGAACTGCTGCCTTCCTTCTACTATCCTAATCCCATGAGGAATCAACTGGGTGTCCCACAGCTCTAATTGGTCAGCATCAAAGTATTTATGCTCCCCGAACAGCTTAAGCTGTGCATTTCGCTGGGCCAGGAGCTTTTCATACTGGATGAGATGGGTGAGGTATTGGTGGTCATATTGGGAGATGAGCATATCTAAGAACTTCCGCCTGATGGCAGAAGGCCCACTGATGAGCTCCGTATCATTTGGGAGAATAGCTACTAAGGGAAGGGTGCCTATGTGCTCACTCATCTTAGTTAAGGGCGCTTTATTGATGAGGTATTTTTTCCCTTTACCCAGCATCAGGTTACATTGGTAAGTTTTGGGTTGGTGGGTATCATCTACCTTAGCTTGTATCATGAAGTAGGACGTTCCTTTCTGTACAGCTTGCTTATCCTGACTGTTTCTAAAGCCTTTAGTGAGAGAAATAAAGTGAATGGCATCTAATATATTGGTTTTACCAGCGCCGTTAGGCCCAAAAATACAGTTAATACCCTGCGAGAAGGAGAGTTCAAGCTGGAGGTAGTTTCTAAACTGATTTATGTGTAATTCTGTGATATACAAAAGACTTTTCTACATTTGTAGTCTACTAAACTAAGCCCGAGGAAACTATTTCCAATATCTAAAAAGACTTGGAATAATTTGGTATTTCTCGCTAGTTTGGAGAACTTATCTAGGTAAGGCAAGATCAGAAACAATACACATTTAGCGAATAATACATGGCAACGAAGACGAAAAAAAATACAGCTACCTACACCAAAGAACAGTTGCTGCACTGGTATGAGGAAATGTTGCTGATGAGGAAGTTTGAGGAGAAAGCCAGTCAGTTATATATGCAACAAAAGTTCAGAGGGTTTTGCCACTTATACATAGGGCAGGAAGCCGTAGCTATGGGGATAGAAGCAGCTATCCGCCCTGATGACTATGTGATTACAGCCTACAGGGACCATGGTCCAGCCTTAGTGAGGGGAATCTCTGCTAATGAATGCATGGCTGAACTGTACGGGAAATCTACTGGATGTTCTAAAGGAAAGGGGGGGTCTATGCACTTCTTCTCTAAGGAAAAAAACTTTGTGGGAGGGCATGGGATTGTAGGAGGTCAGATTCCTTTAGGGGCAGGACTTGCCTTTGCCAGCAAGTATAAAGGGGAAGATAAAATCTGTGTCTGTATGATGGGAGATGGAGCTACCCGTCAAGGGGCTCTTCATGAGGCTTTCAATTTGGCTATGCTATGGAAACTCCCAGTCATTTACATCATAGAGAATAATAACTATGCCATGGGTACCTCTGTAGAGCGTACTTCTAATGTAACAGAACTATATACCCTGGGTGAATCATATGATATGCCTTCTGCCCCAGTAGACGGAATGGATGTAGTGAAGGTGCTAGAAGCTATGAATGAGGCAGTGGAGTTTGTAAGAGGAGGAAATGGGCCTATGTTACTGGAGATGAAGACCTACCGTTATAAGGGGCACTCTATGTCTGATCCTGCCAAGTATAGGACCAGAGAGGAACTAAATACCTTTAAGGGAAAAGATCCTATTGCCAACCTACAGTTATATATCTCTGAACAAGGGCATGATTTTTCTGAAGAGTATAAGTCCATAGGAGAAAAAATAAAAGGGATAGTAGCAGAGAGTGTGAAGTTTGCAGAAGAATCTCCGTACCCAGATCCATCTGCATTATATGAGGATGTGTACGTAGGAGATTATCCCTATATCATGGACTAAGGAAACTTCATAAGAATAGATATGAGTCATGCTGATTTTTCGGTATGGCTCATTTACTTTTTAGGAAAAATATAGATCCTTGATAAAAGGAGCCACTCATTCACAGATTAAGA
>JBCCLI010000629.1:0-2457 GCA_039026975.1 Bacteroidota bacterium
CTTTCAGGTTCTGGACGTTCACTGTATTGATTTGGGTAAGGGTGGAGTACTGATTACTTTCCGTTCCACCTTGATAGGCAGACCAGTCTGTATAGTCATCTTTGGATTCTGAGCACGCCATAAGGAGGGATATGCCCAGTATTATTGCTAGGAGTCTAGTTAAAAGCATGAGTCTTCAGTATTTAGGAGGTCTCTTATTTAAAGAGGATACTATCTATACTTTCTCCCTCCTAATCCTGATTTTTTTACTATAGTGGATCTAAAACAAGGGGACTAATTACAACCGTCTACTTTACCAGAAATTATTTAGCATGATTTTAGTTGAACATAAACGTAGATCTGAGGCTCTTTTAAAAGAGAAATATCCCAAGGCACATATTCTTGATGTTACATCAAAAGCTACAAATGGGCTTATCAAATTAAGTCCTTTCTATCCGCACGGAGGTATACCTATTCCCTATTCTTCAGATCAAACCGCTATGAGTGTGGAAGGCATTTGGCAGGGTCTGAAAGTATTTGAAGGAGCTGATGTAGACCTTAAGAGCTTTGAAAATAATACAATGAAGAACCTCAAGAGGACTATCAGAAGATATGGTAAACCACTGGGACATAGAAAAGGCGTAGGCGGAACTACCCTCTTATCCTATATCGACGCCAGAATAGAAATTTTCCTTCCTTCTTATCTGTGGGTGTTAGAAAATAAGGTCCAACGAATTATAGAGAGGATAAGGGAGGAAAGTATGAAAAAGGACATAGTTCTATTAGATTATACCACTAACTCAAATGTAAAAGATCCCAGCTCTCCCCTTTCACATGCTTATTTAGTAAAGGCCTATGTTGAAGGGACCTATCCTACAAAAGATTCTCTATATTCTTGATAGCTCCTACTTATGTATCTTCTTTCTGTACCATATGAATGTATACAGTAAAGACTAATCAGAATAGAAAAGATCTGCTTAAGAGCATGTTGATACCCCTAGTCTTTCTGTTTTACCATCTTCTCCACTACTTTATCTGCTCCAATCAAACCACTATCCAAATCATCTTGGATTTCTTTCCACTCTTTAATGCAATCCCAGTACTGTTCTTTACAAAGATAGTCATAGTACTTTTCATACTTCTCAAAATGCTGTTGAGAAGTTTCATAGATCTCGTCATTGAACCAGAACTTATGGCTAAGCATCAAGGCTTTTACTCTTAGCAAATCTTCCATCTGACAGTTGCAATCCGTAAACAACTGATCTTTAATCAGGTTTTTGGTCTTATCATCTATCTTCTCCCCAGATTTTATTTGGGATAGGGCATTAACCAATTTATTATTCAAAATATATAAGGCTACTTGTAGCTCAGACATATTACCCCAGCACTCAGCAATCTTAGTTACTTAACTTTGTTAACCTCCGTCATTAAGGCCCATCTATTCTTATTCCTTTCTATAATATATCTTACCCCTAAGCCTAAAATACCCGCCACAAAAAGTCCTGCCAAAACTTTTTCGGTTACTCCTTGCCATACTTCGTACCAAGAAAAAGATGAGTCTTGTAACAAGATTAAATCCATAATGATATGCTGATAAAAAACTTACTCATATTCTGGATCGATAGATTTGGGCATTCATTAAACAGTAAGCTATTATACCGTTTGAGGGTTGCTTATACTTCATTATCCTACACAAATAATCAGGTTCTCAAAAAATTTCAAAAAGTACTTGACTCTCCCCTTACGTCATAGCCTACCTTTGTATCATCAATGAGTTAGTACATGGAAATGAAGCACTACAGTGTGAAAGAAGTATCGAGCTTATCAGGGGTGACCGTCCGGACCCTTCACCATTATGATAAGATAGGCTTACTTACGCCCAGGAGGAGGGCAGAATCCGGTTACCGATATTATGGAGAAGAGGAGCTCCTACGGTTGCAGCAAATTCTCTTTTATAAGGAACTGGGATTTCCCCTTAAGGAAATAAGTGAGCTACTGGATGATCCGGACTTCGATCTGCTGACAGCCCTTGAAAGCCACCGGAAGGCTTTGGAGGAAAGACAGGAACGCATTTCCACTTTGTTGAATACCATTGACTACACCATTTCAGAATTTCAACAAGAAAAGATCATGAAAGATCCAAAGAAACTATATGAAGGCTTACCCAAAGAATTTGGTACTACCTACAGGGAAGAGGCCATAGACAAATGGGGGAAAGAAGCCATAGAGCAGGCAGAGGAAGCGCTGCTGACATTAAGTAAGGAAGACTTTCAAGGACTCAAGCAGGAGTTGGAAGCCGTAACAGCCAGCTTATTTAAAGCCCAAGGGGAGGCGCCGGAAGGAAAAACAGTACAAAAATTGATGGTCCGCCATTATGCAGTTATCAGAGCATTTTGGGGTACTTCTGCTAAGGAAGACCCTCAGGCAGAAGCCTATGCAGAGCTAGGTACCCTATACGTACATGATGAACGTTACACC
>JBCCLI010000630.1:0-2415 GCA_039026975.1 Bacteroidota bacterium
TCTCGTTTATTGGCTCCTACCGCTTTTCTAATGCCTATTTCTACGGTTCTTTCTGTGATGGAAATAAGCAATACATTCATGATGCCTATACCGCCCACTAGCACGGCTATGCCTACAATCATGCCCATGACCAAGCGGAACAAAAGAAAGCCTTGCTCTGTCTGTTTAAGCCTGAACTCTTGGGTTTGCACTTTGTAGTCAGACTTGCCCTCAAATTTTGTTGTCAGAAAGGCTTCAAAGGCTTCTTTCGTTTGTGTTACTTTTTCTACATCAGCTACTTTGATGAGCGCCATGGTAGGATGAACCTTTAAGTCATCCGCTGACATAAGGCTTAAAGGAAATTGGACGGTAGGAGGCTTAGCTGTATCAGATTCTACAATTCCTATAATTCTCACGGAAAAATGCTCCATCTGTAAGCTATCTCCTATGATGGACTCATCTGCCCCTATGCTATTCACAAAACTTTGGTTAACAGTAGCCACAGCCTGGGCACTGTGGATGTGGTTCTCACGGAGAGAATCTCCATGTATAAGCTCCTGAGATTCAAAGAAAGGCATGCTCACACCATGGGCCGATAGCCCTATAGAGAGTGTATCCCAAGAGATGACAGTATTAAACCTACTCTGCACCCAATAGGATATTTCTTCTTCCTGCTCTTGCTGAAAAGTGGCCAAATCTGAGGGTAACAAGAAATCCATGCTGTCTTTCTTAATTCTCAGCCCATTAAGCTTTTCAAACCTTTCCGGGAAGATGATGATGGCTTCCAGGCTGGTAGTTTGTGAAATCTGGCTTTTAGCAAACTGCTCCAGCCCATCTATCAGAGACAGGATGCCTACCAGGGATGCCACTCCTATGACAATCCCCAGGATGGATAAGATGGTGTGAAATATCCTCGACTGAATGTTTTGCCAAGCCAGCAGAAAGGAGGTGAAGAATTTCTTAAGCATAAGGAAGTGTGTGAGTGATATAGTACAGTAGGTAATATAAGTAAGAAACATCCTTTCTGTCCTGCAAGAAAATTCATCCATAGTCTGCAAGCTGGCAGAAAAATCCTATGAAATAGAAAGGAAGAGCTAATTGGTAAAAAGGTATCAAAAGGGAAGTAAAGGTTGTATGGTGGGCACATGGCTTTTTATGAAGAGAGTAGATAAGCAAGTGATCAAAAAGCACTTAATTAGCTTATCACCCTGATGGGCCAGCTGTTTCACCTGCCGATAGCTTACCTGGACACATAAATTTATCCCTACAGGGAATGCGTAAGTGTTTACCAGTAGCCTAGCTGTCTTTATTCTTTTAGGGCAGTTTTATGGAGGGTAGGGACTACAGTTTCTACATCTCTTCAAGGGAAGGGACAGTTAGGCCTGCTACGTCCCACTGGGCTAAGTTAGCTCCTGCCTGATAGGCAGACTCCATAAAAGCTAACAAATCCTTTCTGGGGTCTTCCTGAACTCTCAGATCATCATACATTAGCATGGCCATGGGGGATCCATTACTATCTTGCCAACTCGCGTAGGATGGGGAAAGGGGTTCCTTATCTATACCGTCCGGAGAAGGATACGTGTAGGCATAGAAGGCAGGCGCCCTAACTACCTCATCTCCAGCCCAAAAGCCAAAACTGATCACTTCATGAGAATAAGCATCTTTATCAGAAATTCTCATAGTAGGATCTACCTCTGGCCCTTTCTTGCCAGAGAATCTGGTTACGGCTAAGTCCATATGGTGCCAATATAGATGTACAGGACAGGTTTTTCCATAGAATCTGCCACTAAACTCCTTCATGACATCATCTACCCAGCGGAGGATAGTCCAAAACTTTTCCACATACCCTTTATCATAATGATGGAATTCATTAATGTCAGAAAAGGCCTTTTCTACGGGTAAATCAAAGGGCTTAGCCAGAATATCTGCTTCTATGCCTAGCTCTTGAAGGGAGGAAATGGTCTGCCTGTAAAAAGAAGCCACGCTTAAGCCATCCACCAGTTCAAATGCTATATAATCACCCTTACTGCTACTAATCTGTAGCTGATGCTGGATAAGGTTGAGGGTAATCTCAAAGGTATGCAGCCCTTCCTCATAGGGAATGCCATGGGTAGTAATGCCTTGTGTCCCTACGTACTCTGTAATGTACCACCAGTGATTTTTCCTGGGCATAAGCCCTAGTCTTATTTTCCCTATGATCTGCAAATAAAGGTGGAGGGTCATCTTGGTTGGTTCCCAGGCATTTAAAGGGAGTTCTGGTAGGCTGATAGGCATAACTATTTTTTCCAATATTACTTAACTGATGTTACGCACGAATTTCAGGAAAATCTAGCTAAGTATTAATTTAGGGTAATGAAAGATCCAGATTTACTCTCGTTATACATCGACTATTTGATGATCAGTACAGGTCAAGTAAGTGCTACGGGTCTATCCAGA
>JBCCLI010000631.1:0-2396 GCA_039026975.1 Bacteroidota bacterium
CTGGAAAGTGATGCAAGAACTAATCTTACCAACTATTTTTTCCAAACTCAGCTATTACTTAAAAACCAAAATGGAGAAGTAGATGCTGCTGTAGATAGGATGCGTACAGCCCTCTCAGAGAGCCTTACAGACTTTACAGATCAGGAAGAGAAAAAGGCTTTTGAGATAGCTATGCTTGACCTGGAGGGACAATGGAAAGTATTAGAAGTACAAAAGCTGTTACGAGAAGAAGATAATGTTCAACAAATAAAATATTCCATTCACGCACTAAGAGAGCAGATAGAAATTATAAAGAAAAAATACAATCTGCCAAAATTTTGTGAAAACAATATTAAATTACTCCTCTCCGAGCTTCATTTCTCCCACTACCAGTCAGTAAAAGAGGAGAAAGAACACCCCTTTCTGGCAAAAGAGATCTTCTCATTAGTAGAAGACGTCATCCAACATGCTGACAATATTATGGATACGGGAGGCGTAACAAATGCCAGACTGACAAGGGCCCATTATGCTACTGCTCTTAGACGTCCCCTCACTGAAAAAGAAATTAAAGAGATCATACAGTTTTATAAAAAGAGTGGCTACTACCCTAGCTATATCCAGGCTAGTAAGGTCTATGCAGAGCTACTGCTCCAAAATGAACAGCCCTCAAAAGCCTATGATCTCATCCTGGAAATATTGAAAATAGGTCAAAAAAGGATGGAAGAAGGTGGATTCTATCTTCTTTATTCTGGCTTTAAAATGGCTACTGATATTTTCCTGAGTGAAATTAAACTCCCAGGGGTCTCATGGGTAGTAGATGTCCTCCAGGAATTTTTCAATAAAATTAAAGACATACTGGACCTGATCTGCGAAACACCCGAAACGATCGCTAAGTCTTATGTAGAAACCTTCAGGAGAGAGTTCGTGCGTTTTGAACCTGTCTCTCATTATCATATCAGAGTGTACTTTTCTTACCAGTATTATGAGGTTAAGCTACTACGCTTAGGAGCTATGATGAGTGAGGATACCCTAGGGATTATTATAGCAGATAGACTCTTAAAGGAACTAGACTCAACTAATAATCCCTTGAATTTTATCCATGGAGAATGGAGTGATTTTAAGCTGGTCCCTAATGATGTGCGAAATAAAACCCTAAATAAGTGTATAAACATCAGCAAAGGCGACTTACCTAATGCAGCCAAACATCTGGATTTTTCATATAGAAACCTTAGAAGCTACATCACCTTTAAAGAGGTAAATAGGCTAGGATTCTTCCTGGATGTGCAAGAGACGGAAAATAAACAACTTGAGCTAGGAATCAGGTATATGTTCCATGACCTTTATAAGCAAGGAACCATCTTTGAGGTAGTATTTGATATGCCTAAGTTTTTGGTCAAGCACGCAAATGATGGATTTTATTCTCAAGACCTGGAAAAGGAACTTGATATCAAGGGTACCACAGCTAAAAAGTATATAAAGATTATGATGGAGGTACACCTAATCAGCCAGGATAAAACCACGGGTAGGAAGCACTTTTACAAGCTGATTAAGGAGAATGTTATGAAGCGTCTTGGAGAACAGCAAATTACTATGATGAGCCAGGCTTCCCAGTAAGACTTATACACCTATAGCTAGCTTATATAAGGATAGAATAAAGAGAAATACTTTACCTGCATGGCAAATATTATTAATTTCAGGTATTGGTTAGTGTATATGTTCATCTTAAAAGAATTCTAGAAGGAAATGGCAGGTCATAGTAAATGGGCAAATATCAAGCATAGGAAGGGAGCTCAAGATAAGAAGCGGTCCAAAATGTTCACCAAGCTGTTAAAAGAAATATCCGTGGCAGCTAAGGAGGGAGGCCCTGATCCAGATGCAAATCCCCGACTGCGTCTAGCTATCCAGAATGCCAAAAAAGCGAATGTTCCTAAAGATAATATTTCTAAAGCCGTTAATAAAGGATCCGGAAATGACGGCACTAGTTATGAGGAGTTAACTTTCGAGGGATATGGGCCACATGGAGTAGCTGTATTTGTAGAATGTCTGTCAGATAATAATAACCGTACGGTAGCTAATGTGCGGTCCTACTTCAATAAATATAATGGTAGCCTGGGAAAAAGCGGATCTGTAGACTATATGTTTGAGCGCAAAGGCGTATTTATCATCAAGCAAGAAGGAATAGATGAAGAGGAGCTTACTATGGAGCTCTTAGATGCCGGTTTGGAAGACCTGGAAGTAGCAGATGATACCTATATCGCTACCTGTCAGTTTGAAGATTATGGCAGCTTGAATGCCAAGCTGGAAGAGATGAAAATAGAGGCTGAGAGCACTTCCTTAGAACGTATACCCACTACCATGGTAGACTTAGCCCTAGATCCTGCTAAATCTGTCATGAAACTCATAGAGATCATAGAAGA
>JBCCLI010000632.1:0-2381 GCA_039026975.1 Bacteroidota bacterium
TAAATAATAATTCAACCATCGCCGGACTATTCCTTTAAATTAAAAACTACTCGGTTAAATGAATATGACAAGGCCACTCCTAACAGGGTGGCCTTTACACGTCCTATAAAACTAAGCATTAGGCACCTCATCCAGGCTGTAATAAACAGGCAGCCCCCTTTCCTTGGCAATTTTAACATCATTGTCAGCGCCGGTAGAAGCTCCCTCCAGTCTTAACACTGCATCACATTTCTCCAGTAGTTTGTGAGCTACCGGGTACTGGACTTCTTGCCAGATTTCATCTCCTGGCTTCTGGTATTTTGCCAGCCTTAATAGCGGTAAGGCCACCCACTCACCTATCATGGGTAGGTGTCCCTTCCTAAAAAGGGGAAGCGCTACTGACTCCAGAAATGCCAGGTTTTTCTTCATAAGGGCAGGGTCATCCTGGGTCCCTGAACGGTAAGGACCAGCAATTAAAATCATCATGTTTATTTCTTTTTTCTTGAAGCACGCCAAATGGGAAAGTAAAACTCTTAAGGTACCTTAAGAAATCACTTTTGGGCTCGGATGGCACTTAAAAACTCAGGGGTAATACCCAGGTAGGACGCTATCTGCTTTTGAGTAACATGTGGGACTATTTGGGGATACTTTTCCAGGAAGGTATAATAGCGTTCTTCAGCCTCTTGAGAGAGGTTTTCTATTACTCTTAGCTGTTCTCGTATATAGGCATTTTGCATGAGAACCCGGAACCAACGTTCCAGTTTAGGGATTTCTGTTAATAAGCTATCAAGTTTCTCTTTAGATAAACACAGGACCTGGCTAGGGGCCACGGCCTGTATGCTTACCATAGCAGGAAGCTGGTTGGTAAAACAGTACATGTCCGTAATCCACCAGTCCTTTACCGCAAACATAACAGTGGTTTCCTTACCCTCCGGATTCAGGAAGTAGGCCCTTAAAATCCCCTCATTTACAAAATGAATGTATTGACAGGTATTCCCCTGCCGGAGCAAGAATTCCTTCCTTTTCAGCTGGGTAACATTGAACTGACTGGTAAGAAAAGCTTCCTCCTCCTCATCTAGAGATACATGCTTATAGATATGAGAAAGAATGGCTTGGTACATATCCACAATTTACACCAAAGCCGGAAATTTTTATCTTCTACTGACATAGGATTGTCATATCTTCCTCTTATTTTCTTCTTATGCACACCACTTAATTACTACAATAGCTTCATAGAAGTGGCTGAAGACTGCCCTGCGGAACAGGCGATTGTCCCTCCATTAAGGGGAGAGAAGAAAAGCATCGCCAACCTGCAGTTTGATATGCTCATTAACCACCCTTATGCATTCACCTCTGATGAGGTCTTTTTCAAGATCCATGCGTTGAGAAAGGAAATCCCCCAATCAGAATTAGAGGAGGCTCATCAGATTTTCTTTTCCAAGGGACAGCCCTGCTTCCGGGCCTCTCCCCTACCTAAGCGTTACGGCTGGGGCGTACATAGCAATGCAGAAGGAAAAGTGGCTATTTACGGGATTGACTCAGCTGAATATCAGCAGTTTTTGCAGGATGAAAGTATAGAAAAGACGAGGGCGATGCGGTCTAGTCGGAAGAAGTAGCCGGTGTATTTACACTTTACTCCAGAAGTTTTCTTTGCCTTATGCCATTAATACCAATGACTGTAAACGATCCTTCAAAATCATTCTCTAATTCCTGAACAACCTTCAAAATATATTTCCCTTTATCCTCGCTTAGCCATCCACTTAACCTCACAAGAATGACTCCTTTAGCTGCCATCTTAAGTCTAAATACCAGCTCTCCAAAGTCTTTATCCTCCTTAATTAATAATGCATTATCGTCATTCGCCAAACTTAGAACCTCACTATCAGGTATCCCTGATGAAATTTCTTTTATATCCTTTACTTGAAATCCAGCTATTCTGAGGCGCTTGACAATTTTTCCGTCAACACTTTCATCATCAGCAAGAAAAACCATTCATCGGGTAATTATGAGGCAAGAGAAATAGTTGTTTCATTTCTTACAGCATCTGCAGCAAAAGCTAAACAGGCGAAAATACTCTCTTTGTCTATATGAGGATACGCGTCTAACAACTGCTGAGGAGATTCTCCGAAAGACATTTTTTCCAATATTAAATCTACAGGAACACGGGTTCCTTTTATTACTGGTTTTCCAAATAGGATGTTAGGATCAGCGGTAATGTACTCTTTCCAATTCATAGCATAGCTTTTTATAAATGTAGGCACCAGTTAATTCATGTTTACATAATTCTAAATAAACTTCCCATTTCTTACCAGGAGTAATTACTCTCGTGAATTTTTTTAGGCACTTGTTTTCTAAAGAAGAATTAGCTTGTATTAGTACTCATTCAACTACCTAACCCTATA
>JBCCLI010000633.1:0-2373 GCA_039026975.1 Bacteroidota bacterium
AACACATAAAGGATAAGGTTCAAGCAAATGATGGGCTGATTTTCCGAACAGGCTGGTCTTCCAGATTAGGCCACGAAAGCTACCGGAATAGCCTGCCGAGAATTAGTGAACAGCTCGCTAACTGGATGGTAGATAAAGGAGTGAAACTCATAGGGGTGGAACCTCCCTCCGTAGCAGATGTAAATAATCTAGAGGAGGTAACAAGGATTCATCGTATCCTACTGGGAGCAGGTATTACCATAGTGGAAGGTCTCACAAATCTGGAACTCCTACCCCAGCCCAAGGTGAAGATTCTGGCTTTACCCTTAAAAATAGTGGGAGGGGATGGCTGTCCCGTACGCGCAGTAGCTATCATTACATGATTAGGAAAGAAGACATATTCAACAAGCTCCCACCTGAAGATCTAGCCGTCAGCACGGAAGATATACGGAAGCTGGCAAATAAGCCTGTTATTGTCATATTAGATGATGATCCTACAGGTACCCAAACTGTCCATGATGTTCTACTACTCACTAAATGGACTGATAGCCAACTCTCAAGGGCGCTAGAAGAGCCTGTATTTTATTTACTTACTAATTCCAGGAGCCTGGGTGAAAGAGTAGCCTATGAGCTGGTTTACTCTGTTTGTACGCGGCTTTTTTCGCTAGCTGAAAGAAAAGGGAAGAAACTCTTGTTGATAAGTAGGTCTGATAGTACACTCAGAGGGCATTTTCAGGCAGAGTTAGCCGCTATGAAGCAAGCTGCCGAGCGTCCAGATGCTTTGACGGTATTTATCCCTGCTTTTTTTGAAGGAGGGAGGTTTACTGTAGGAAATATCCACTATGTGCAAGAAGGCGACTACCTCATTCCTGCTGGGGAGACACCCTTTGCACAAGATGCCACCTTTGGCTTTACGCACAGTCAGCTGTATGAATACATTTTGGAAAAGGATGATTCCATAGCCCAGCATGAGATCTTTGATTTCTCTCTGGAGGAAATTAGAACACTGAGCGTAGATAAGCTGGTAGAGAAAGTAATTACACATTCTCACAAAAAAGTACTTATCATTAATGCAGCTTCCTATACTGACCTGACTAAATCTGCTTTGGTCCTCCACAGCTTATATGCCCATAGCTACCCTTTCATGATCAGGTCAGCTGCTAGCATGGTTCCTGCCTTAGCAGGAATAGATCCCATCCCCCTGATCGACTATAGACAGGATTCCCAACCCTTACATGGAGGTTTGATTGTGGTAGGATCTTATGTCCCTAAGTCTTCAGCCCAGCTTCAGTATTTACTAGAATCCAATCCTAAATTAGAGCAGATAGAGTTAGGTGTGGATAGGTTACTTCAAGATAGAGATATCACCTTCATAGCTGAGATGGTGTACCAACTTGACCGTTACCTCTCTGAAGGTAAGGACTGCGTGTTTTATACCAGTAGGAAGCTGGTGTCTGGAAATAGTCCTTCAGCTAGTCTAAGAATTATTAATACTGTATCCATGGCAGTAATAGAAGTAGTCAAGGCGCTCACTATTTCTCCCTCTTTTATCATTGCCAAGGGAGGAATCACCAGTAGTGATATAGCTACCAAAGCCCTGAATATTGAAGAGGCAACCGTTATGGGTCAACTATTACCGGGCGTCCCGGTATGGCGGCCCACGCAGTCAGCACGATTCCCGGATACTCCCTATGTAGTATTCCCTGGTAATGTGGGAACTAAAGAATCCCTCCACTTAGCTTATCAAAAAGTACGATCTCATGCGTAAATTTCCCGTCAGATTTCAACTGGTTCTCGCTACCTTTTCACTCACCCTCTTATTGTACATAGACAGGGTGGCTATTTCTGCTGCCAAGTCAGAAATAGGAACAGACCTGAGCCTGGATGACGCACAGTTAGGATGGGTCATGTCAGCCTTCGCATTGGGATATGCCTTATTCCAGGTGCCCTCAGGTATGCTCAATGACAGGCTGGGTCCCAGGAGAATTATCACCTTAATCGTGTCTCTCTGGTCGCTCTTCACCTTACTGACGGGTATGGTTAAAAACTATTTTTCCCTGCTCATCATTCGCTTTCTGTTTGGGGGTGGAGAAGCGGGTGCCTTTCCAGGTATTTCCCGAGCCACCTTTTCATGGATCCCTCTGCAAGAAAGAGGTATAGTTACCGGTATCAATTTCTCAGGTTCACGTCTGGGCGCGGCCTTTGCCTTTCCCATGGTAACCTGGCTCATTCTCTCTTTCGGTTGGAGATCCAGTTTTTACATACTGGGAGCAGTGGGCGTTATATGGGCAGTCCTCTGGTACTTTTGGTTTAGCGACTTGCCGGAAGAACATTCATCCATCTCCCAAAGTGAGAAAGACTATATTCTGACTCATAGGCAGCAAAAGGAAGAAA
>JBCCLI010000634.1:0-2371 GCA_039026975.1 Bacteroidota bacterium
AAATTCCTTCACCCTTACAAAAATGTACCAGGAAAGTTGGAGATCACGTAATAATTTAGTTGATTTACATAACAGTGTAACAATTTATTACATATGGGGATTCGAGAAAGAAGACAGAGAGAAATAGAGGCCGTGAAGGCACATATCTTGCAGGCAGCCAGGGATATAGCCTTGAAAAAGGGGTGGCCTACTGTTTCTATACGTAAAATAGCAGAGATCATTGAGTACACTCCCCCTGTCATTTATGAGCACTATAAAAACAAAGAAGCCATTTTAGCTGCCCTGGAAAGTCTGGGCTTTGAAGAATTAAAAAAGAAGCTGGATGATGCTGCCAGGGAGACCAAGGAAGCTGATAAGCAGTTAAGAGAGTTATCTTTGGCTTACTGGCATTTTGCCTTTGAATTTCCAGAGCTGTACCAGGTGATGTATAATCTGGAGGGAACCCAGTCCTCTTCCCCTAATCACCAAGCCATACGTGAAAGTGGCAATGCCGTCATAGAAACCCTCCGCTACCTGCACACCTTCCCTGCTCAGCGAGAATCCCTCTTCTTCAATTGGTGGTCCCTGGCACACGGCTATGTGTCTCTCGTTATGTCCGGCCAGCTCCCAGGCATGCAGGACCAACTTAAGCAGTATTTTCTGGAGGCCGTGGAGCGGCTGCAGGGGGGAATGAATTGAGGGAAATTTACCAGGATATAATGTTTATATTCAACCTATTTATGAGATAAGAGGCTTTTCTGAGGGTTAGCACGTGACCCATGAAACTTCAGCCACAGCCAGCCCATTTTCATCAATAAAAATAGTAGGATTCATTGATCCAATGAAACCGCCTTTTCATTAACCTAAAATCGTTTATGTCCATAAGCCTTCGCCTGGCAGTTATGTAAATAGAATCGTGTTTACTTCTCCCCCTTAAAAATAGGGTAGTTGAATCTACTAATTCAAAATGAAAACTACTCACCAGTTGCCTGGCAACCAATATGGAATCCATCTTTTCATAGGTTTCATCTGAAGAACCAAGCTCATTGTATACCTTTTGCCTATTTGTATGTAAATCGGTTAATTCTCCAGAAATTATCATCTCCTTCTTCTCAATATCTACAGACGCAAACGCAATGCTATCTCCTCTGAAGCGCACTGCCTCAAGCATTCTGTCCCCAACCACTAGCTGATTCCATCTTAGTGGATCTTCAAGGGGTAAGGTATCTTTATTCACCACGAAAGAGCGTACATCATATAGACCAGCGTAGTCAGATTTTGCTGCTAACCTTTCTTGCGTTTGTTTCCTGTAAGTCATATAGCCGGTCAGCTGATAAAGAAGAACAAACCCTATGACCAGAAACTTCAACCCTATTTTGAATATATTTATCCATTTTTTCTGAGATACAGGGGCTTTAATTACTGGAAGAGAAACTGATTGGCTAGTAAAGAAAAAACGAATGATTTTGCCAGCATCTCGAAGCAGGAGGAAAAAGGTCATGAAAAACAAAGCCGTGGGGTACATTTTGGCATGAACATCATAATGGTAGTTCACTGCCATCACATTGACAAGCGTTCCCAGCGTGAGGATGGCGCCGATTATCGTAGTTCTACGAAAAAGTAAAAGTAGCCCTGCACTTTCTGCTATTCCGATAAAAATATTATATCCATAAGAGTAGCTAAAAAAGGCCCAGGCCAGATGCATAGGCGACATATCTCCCACCGGCTCAGTCAATGTGTAGTAACCCAGATCAGGAAACTGCACTTTAAAGAATTTCTCCAGTGCAAAAAGAAACATCGTAAACGCCAAATAGTAACGGATGATGGTGGTAAGCCAATAATACAGCACCTCATAATTCTGTCGGTTTCTGTCCAAGAAGCTCCAAACGAAAGCACCTACAACACCAACAACTGCGAGGGTAAGGTAAAGCAGATACACGTAAGTTCTGTCATTGTGTTCTCCATCATAGGGAGAAATTATGACGTACGGGAGTTGGAAAAGATCATTCCCTATCCAGGAAATGACTACATCCAGAATATTAGATAGGTATCCATAATAGTAGAGATAAGAAAATACAGGATTAACTGACCAATCTAGTAAAACAATGAACAGACTAAAAAATATGAAAGCAAAACGGAATGCCATCTTCTGGTAGCCTTTCCAATGAGAGGACGGAATAGGTACTGTTTTCATAGGGCATTTTTTTAGCGTAGACTTTCATCAGGTTATTCCCTTAGGGGGAGTCGTTTATTAACTGATGTTACGCACGAATTTCAGGAAAATCTAGCTAAGTATTAATTTAGGGTAATGAAAGATCCAGATTTACTCTCGTTATACATCGACTATTTGATGATCAGTACAGGTCAAGTAAGTGCTACGGGTCTATCCAGA
>JBCCLI010000635.1:0-2365 GCA_039026975.1 Bacteroidota bacterium
AACTTGTGTATGAAACTAATAATTCTCCAGAAAATACATGGTCAAAAATGCTGATAAGCTCATTTGTGGAAGAATAGCGGGCTATTGGCGTAGAGCCTGATCAGCTTCCTTAATCCGGAGAGGGATAATGGGAAACAGACGTAACAAACTTATTTACGTGAGAATTAAGCCCTCCAAGGGAAGGAAAAACTAAAACCATAATTGAAGGAGTAGTTCCCATTATCCCTATCCGGATTAAGGAAGCTGATCAGGCTCTACGCCAATAGTCCACTATTCTTCCACAAATGAGCTTATCAGCATTTTTGACCATGTATTTTCTGGAGAATTATTTGTTTCATACACAAGTTGAGCCTCCTGTATGACTGTAGCTATGTTATCATTACCCAAACACACCCTGACTGACCAGAGAACTGACAAATACGGATAAGGCAAGGTTGATGATGGATACTGCCACTGCGAAAACGGCAGCCATGAGGATACCTTTTACCTGGAAATGCTTCATGGATGAATCCACGATCAGAATAGAAACTGCATAGATGAAGATATTGATGAGGCCTCTGGCTAACTGATCAGAGCCTGCGAAACTTACTCCAGCACTATTCAATCCCCACCAGATCAGATAGTTTACTACAGAGATAAGAATTCCTACTACTATTGCCGTCAGAAAATTCTTTACATGTACGAAGGGTATAAGAAAGGCTGCTATGGAGATGGCTAACCCATTTATCAGTACCTCAAAAATCCATTCTAAGGGGATGGTGAATGTCATGTGCCTAAGGTTAAGTGTGTGGACAATCTACGAAATTTCGAAAAAATAGGTTGGCTAAGCTAGCATACATAAAAACCCAAGACATATAGTCTCGGGTTTACTTCTAGTCTAACTAATGAATCTTGAATATCTGAATGACTTATTAAGCAGCAGAGGGCTGGAAGTATTTATTGATAATGGGAATATCAGCTCGGTAATTCCATAGAATGACGGCACTCATCAGGAAAGTACCCAGGGCCATATAAAATAAGGTTCCCCCATCTCCATGAATTTCTATCCCCAGAATGGTTAGGTGGAAAAAGATGGCACCCGCTAATACACCTAAAGCTAAGCCGGCGCCCAGCCATGCAGTGCGGGGAATCAGTAAGAGGATGGAAGCAATTAGCTCCAGTACACCTATTCCAATTCTCCCAAAAGGTTCCATCCCTACCGTAGTGAAAATATATACGCTGTCAGGGTGTGCGGTAAACTTAAATCTCAGGGTTTGAATGAGAATGATAGCGGTAATGATTCGTAGTGCGATTAAGAGGTACTTTTTCATGGTCTTTGACATTTATACCTCAAGGTAGTCATCTTTCTACTTACCTGAATGTCAGCCGTTATACGAAAACGGAGAATTAATCTTAATGATTTGTTAAAGTAGTGGATCAGCCCATCTTTAATCATGACGTGTCATTCTGAGATCCCGCCGGCCGCTACTTGCAATTTTCTGCTTGTCTGCTAGGAAGTCGCTATTGGGATGTTTTAGATAGATCACCTTTAGAACCTAAATGATCAGAATCAATGACCAATTAGACTTTTGTTTAGTTTGACTCCCCTCTGGGTCAAAGTAATTTGTCGATTGAGCTAATAATAGTGAAATCTCTTCGAGATTAATGTATTAGAACCTTGAAGAAGTTCCATTATTTAGGTTACAGTTATTTAACAGAATGATCCAGACAGGATCACACATTCAGTTTATGAATTGCGTTAGTTTGAGTCTCTGATAAAGGTACGTGGAGCTACGCCCTGAAATCAAAGGATATGCCCAAAGCTCTTCTGAGTATCCCTATCTGCCCACAGTGGTACATATAGTGCTTGACGTTCCAGTCTATGGCTTCCCATTTGTTGGAAGCTACTGGGTGGGGGAATCCTAAATCGAACAATTCTTCTTTCAGGTTTTCCTCAGTCATCCCGGAAATTGTACTGAGGGATTTCTCCTCCATGATGGCCGTGGCTTCCAGTAATTCTTCAGGAGAATGGACATGTACTGATTTCTCAGGCTGGGCGGTATTGTAGTATTCATTATACGCTTTAACAGCTACTTTTTGGAGTACATCAGGCTGATGACCTGTAATGACCATGACAGAGTGATAGTAACAACTCAGGGCTAAATGACCTACCTGCCAGGCCAAATGTGTGCCTATCCCTTCAGGCATAGTATACCACAGTTCCTCCGGGACTCCAGTCATCAGTTTTTTTGCCCAGGCAAATGCATCCTTACTTTGACGATGTAATATGTGCTGATCTTCCATCCCTTAACTATAGGCTGATTATGTGATTGGTCTTTTCTCATTTGAAACTACTGAAAGTTCATTTGTCCTCTTAACTTAGCTT
>JBCCLI010000636.1:0-2356 GCA_039026975.1 Bacteroidota bacterium
ATAGAAAAATTCTCCTGGGACCCTCAAAAGCCTATTCCCTACCTGGAGATTTCCAAAGAATTATTTATCCCCGTAAGCAGATAACAGCAGGATTTGCAAAGAAAGCCTGGAATTAGCCCGCTTTCTTTGTTGGGAGTAAGTGATCAAAATATCAACCCAAAAGGGTCAGCAGCCATCCTTGCCCAGGACGTGTCAGCACTAGCTCCCAGGGATGAAGCAACTGAGAGGCTTTTCATTGATCACTAACTGAATGACAACAGACAGGCTATGATTAAACTGCACAACGTATGTAAATCCTACCCCTCAGGCGAATCTATTCAGCAAGTCCTGACTGAGGTTAGCATACACATTCCCTCTGGCCAAAAAGTAGCTATCGTAGGGAAGTCCGGTAGTGGCAAAACGACTTTGCTGAACATCATCTCCGGAATAGACCGACTGGATAGTGGTACCGTCCAAATCAACCAGAAGGAAATACATAAGCTGAATGAGACTCAACTGGCCAGCTGGCGACAGCAAGAAGTGGGGATCATTTTTCAGTTTTACCATTTATTTGATACCCTGACAGCTTTAGATAATGTTCGCTTTCCCATGGAATTGGCAAATATCTTCAGCCGAAAAGAGCAAAAAGCCCGCGCCATTCATCTTCTCGAAAAAGTAGGCCTGGGAGACATGAAGGAAAAGTTTCCCCACCAGCTATCAGGAGGAGAGAAGCAGCGGGTAGCCATAGCCAGAGCATTGGCCAATGATCCTTCCATATTGGCAGCCGATGAACCCACCGGAAATCTGGACTCCCAAACCAGTTCACAGATCAAGGAAATTTTTGATCAGCTTCATCAGGAAGGAAAAACCATTCTGATGGTCACGCACGAAGCCATTGAAAGCAACACTTACGACAAGGTTCTCACCCTTTCTGACGGAAAAATTATCATATAATATGAAGGCTATTTGGATCAAACTCATTCGTGATAGCTTCTTCCACAAGGGCAAGATCATCTATCTGTTACTGGCCCAGCTAATCGCATTTTTTGGCCTTAGCTCCGTGTACATGGGAAACATTATGGTGAAGAAGGACTTTCAGGAAAACTTCGCTAAAAGTCAGCCTGCCCACCTGATCCTTACCTACCCTCCTGAGCATCATCCTACCGAATTCCATCCCCTTACTCATCCCATGCTTAGCGGAGGAGAAGAAAGACCTATGGCTCTGGGAGAAATACAAACAGAAGAAGGAAGGTACATGAAAACTTTATTCATCGGCGTAGAAAGCATCCAGAGCCCTCAGGTGAATAAATTCTCTCTAACGCATCCTTCAGCAAGTGCTAACATTTACCTGGAGCAAAACGGTAGCTATTTCTTTGATGAAGAATACCTGGAAAACATCCACATAATCTCCAATGCTAATGATACCACAGAGCTTGGGCCCGCAGCATGGGTACATGATACCCGGCTTCCTCCTTCACGTATGGAGCATACCCTTTACGCCTATTTACCCATTTCTCTCTTCAACCAGCATTTCCCCCAAGCTACTCACAGGTGGATTTTCAAAACCCGGATAAATCCCTCTGATAAGGAAGGGTTACTGAAGCTGGGAAATGACATCAAGAAAAACTGGGAAGAAGCATATGACTTACAAGCCTCTTTCAACATCCCTTCTCAGGATCACCCTCACCAAAATATAGCTGACGGGATTTTTTATCTGATGAAGCTATTAGGAGGTAGCCTTGGCGTTCTGGGAGGAGTTTTCATGATTCTCATTTTACTGACATGGCTGTATCCACAAATCCCGGACATAGGAACCCTCAAAAGCCTGGGAGCCACCCAGGGAGATATTCAATCAGCATACCTGTTATTTATCCTCCTATTAAGCGTAATAATTTGGATTCCTGCGGCAGGCTTAGGATATCTGGTCGCAAAAGCATTTAACACCTTCATAGCCTTTACGCAGAATTTCAGTCCCGTAGAGAACCCCGTCAGTATTTGGCAGTTTCTGAGCTTATTCGGTATCTGTATGGCCATACCGGTACTACTTTCCTTCTTCCCTATTCAGTCGGCTGTAAGAAAAAGCGTGCTTAATGCCCAGCAGTGGGTATTCACTACTTCCCACAAATCCCTTAGATGGATAAGTAAATGGTTCCCAGCCGCACGTCATGTGTATGTGGGTAACAACCTCCTCCACAATCTCTTCCTCTTCCTACTAAGCCTTATGCTGGTCGTAACAGGATTAAGCATCACACTAAGCGGGTTCAATCTGACCCAATCCCTGAAGAAGGAAATGGATAGTTTGGAGAAAAACCGTCTGTTTGATTATGCCATAGATGTCCATCAGGCTGATAGCTTATCTGTTTCGGGGCCAGGTTTC
>JBCCLI010000637.1:0-2355 GCA_039026975.1 Bacteroidota bacterium
ATCTCCCTTGCTTAACCTTCTCAATCACATATAGTATGCGTCGCCTGTTGTCTTTATCCGCTTCCTTCTTTTTGCTACTTTTTTTTTCTGCTTGCCAGCAAACAGCCAGTGAAAGTACCTCCTCTCTGAGAAGTGCGCTCGATCTATTTGATGAAGCATCAGATACCCTCAGCATACCAAGCAGTCTTCCCCAGGAAGAAACCATTTTTGACTATACGGGCATCATGCAAAGAGATACCCTGAAAGCCATCCTTACTTACAGTTCTACCAGCTATTTTATCTATAAAGGCCAACCCATGGGCTATGAGTACGAGTTGATTCATATGCTGGCAGAAGACTTGGGTGTACATCTGGAACCTGTCCTAGCTAAAGACATGGATGAGATGTTTAATATGCTGCTAAGAGGCGAAGGCGACATCATTGCCCATGGCCTGACCATCACTAATTCCCGCAAAAAGATAATTGACTTTACCCTGCCCCATAACCGTACCCAGCAGGTATTAGTGCAGAAAAAGCCAGCCAACTGGCGGCAAATGAAGCTGCATGAGATTGACCGTCTTATGATCAGATCTCCCCTAGACCTCATCCATCAGACTGTCTCCGTAAGGGCTGGTTCTGCTTATTATGACAGACTCATGAATCTTATGGATGAAATTGGAGGAGAAATAAACATAGAAATAGTTCCAGGATCACATACTACAGATGAACTGATAGGCATGGTGGCAGAAGACGAAGTGGCCCTAACAGTAGCTGACCGAAATATAGCCCTGATAAACCAGACCTACTATGACCAGATAGACATAGAGACTTCCATGAGTCTTACTCAGCAACTGGCTTGGGCTGTGAGAAAAAGTTCTCCCAACTTACGAAAAGTCATTAATGAATGGATCGCCAAAGCACAGCAGTCGGCAGATTACCATGTCATTTACAATAAATACTTTAAGAATAAGCGCGAATTCCGCTCCCGTATGACCAGTGAGTACTTTACGCTCACCGGTGGTCAACTCTCTCCCTTTGATGAACAGATCAGCCTGCAGGCAGAAGAGCTGGGGTGGGACTGGAGGCTGCTAGCTTCCCTTATTTATCAGGAGTCTCGCTTTGAGGCAGAAAGCGAATCCTGGGTAGGTGCCTCAGGCCTTATGCAGGTTATGCCTGCCACAGCGAGAGGACTAGGCTATACCCGTTTGGACATACCTGAAGAGAACCTCAAAGCAGGGGCCGCCTACCTTAAACAACTTCAAGGTATGTGGGAACACATTCCCGACTCTACCGAGAGAATCAAATTCATCCTGGCTTCCTATAATGCAGGCCCGGGCCATGTGCAGGATGCCCAAAGATTGGCCGAAAAGCTGGGCAAAGATCCCCTCATTTGGGATGGAAACACAGCAGACTGCATTCTCCTCAAATCCAAACCAGATTACTTCAATGACCCTGTAGTGAAATACGGCTATTGTAGGGGAAAAGAGCCTTACCACTATGTGCAGGACATTCTCAAGCGCTATGTAGAGTATGAGCAGCTGGTGATATGAGTAAAGTATTAAATAGTTAGCTCTAAGTTAGATTTTGTTTGGCACCTTTTCGGGTTATTATATTCATGCTCGATATAGCTAGTAGTAATGGAATCACCTCCTGATTAAACCTAGAAGAGGTTCTGTTATTAAGCTATTGATTTCCTTCAAATATAATCCAGAAGGGATCACACTTGTGGTGGTATTAAATTACTTACGCAAACTTAAGCTATTGTATATCTTCCCGTTACCTTGGGAGCAGTTAAACAAAAAAAAAGGCCGGCATGGCCGACCTGGATTTCTTTTCTCAAGAAGGTAATTCACCTACCTCAAGATCCCCCTCGCTATTACCAGCTTCTGTATCTCAGAAGTACCTTCTCCTATGGTGCATAGCTTGGCATCACGATAGTACTTTTCTACCGGATAGTCTTTTAAGTATCCATACCCACCGTGAATCTGGACAGCATCATTGGCTACCCGTACAGCAACTTCAGAGGCGTAGAGTTTAGCCATGGCAGAGGCATTGGAAACGGCTTGCTTTTTATTGATTTTATCCGCTGCCTGAAAGGTAAGGAGCTCAGCGGCTTGTATCTCCATGTGCATATCTACCAGCTTGAAGGAGACTGCCTGGAAGTTGTAGATCTTTTGGTCGAATTGTTCGCGCTCCTGTGCATATTGGAAAGCTGCCTCATAGGCACCATAGGCAATTCCCAAAGATAAGGCTGCTATGGAAATTCTCCCTCCATCCAGCACCCCCAGGGCTTGCTTAAATCCTTGCCCTTCCTCTCCTATTACCTGGGACTCATGTATTCTACAATCCTCAAAAACTAATTCTGTGGTCTCTGAG
>JBCCLI010000638.1:0-2349 GCA_039026975.1 Bacteroidota bacterium
ACTGGATGAAATAGCCTGGTATAGGCTAAATAGTGGACAACATTCTCATCAGGTCGGTCAGAAGGAACCCAACGAACTTGGACTATATGACATGAGTGGGTTTATCTGGGAATTTTGCAGCGATAATTATGGCCCCTACCCCAGAAAACCCATCACTAATCCCAGAGGAACTTCCTGTGGAGTCAACAAAGTCATCCGTGGAGGATGCCTAAATGACTATAAAGAAATGTGTAGACTAACTGCCAGAAGGAAATTCGGCCCTCAGTTTAGAGATTACTTTTTAGGATTTAGGCTGGCGTATACGCCTGAATGAACCACTCTTTTTAATTATCATTTAATTCAATGGAACAGTATACCCTCTTTCTCCACAATTTTTAGCTACACCACAATATAGCCAAACAATTATGCTGGAATCGGGAACTAGGTCCTTGCAATCACTACCCTGAGGCCATTAAAATCCTGTTACTCGTTGTCATTTTCCCCAAATTCTCCTAACATGCCCTGAAAACATCTATGCCCACCCAATACGGCCTCATAGGAAAAACACTTAAGCATTCTTTCTCTAAGAAGTACTTCTCGGATAAATTCTCACGAGAAAGCATAAATGCTACCTATGAGCTGTATGAACTGGCTGACATATCTGAATTCCCTTCCCTCATCCAGCGAGTTTCTGGTCTGAAAGGGCTAAATGTAACCATCCCTTATAAACAGGAAGTCATTCCTTATCTGGATGAGCTTTCTCCTGAAGCGGAAGCTATAGGGGCTGTGAATACCATTCTCATTTCTCCCGAGAAAAAACTCTCCGGCCATAACTCCGATATTTATGGTTTCTGGCATTCGCTAGAAGCTTGGTTGGATGGGGCTACTATCTCCAAAGCCCTTATTCTGGGTACCGGGGGTGCTGCCAAGGCAGTAGCATATGTTATGGAACACTTCCTGAAAGTGGAAGAATACAAACTGGTGTCACGTAAGGAGGGATCAGATAGGCTTACCTATGAGGATTTGTTTGAAATTGATCTATCGGAATACCCCCTCATCATCAATACAACTCCCCTAGGGACTTATCCAGCCATAAAAGGGAGACCGCATCTTCCCTATTCTCAGCTGACGGATCAACACTTCGCCTACGACCTGGTCTATAATCCGGATGTAACGGCCTTCATGCAGGCATGCGCTCGCTATGGCGTCAAAACCAAAAGTGGAATGGAAATGCTGATAGGACAGGCGGAAAAATCCTGGGAGATATGGAATGAAGGGTGATTGTAATCCCTATTGTATCATTCCGGTGGGCTTAGAGGGTTGATTGTGGGTCAGCCCAGTGGCTTGTTCATTTTTCTTGACAAAACGAACAAAAGTCAAGCACTCAACAACCAAGGTTTTCCCACAAGCCATCCTCCTCACTTTCGTGCACCCCAACGCACAAATAAGCATCGCGTCTCTAATGAATGATTTATAGTTAAATATCAAAGCAGGCCGCAGGTGATGAAACACTAGCTACATAAATAGCAGTAAAGCCGCAATATCTTGCGGCTCTACACAAACATCTATCTTATCGTAAGGATAATGCACATATTATCCTGGCCCCGCTTATCTTCTAGAGTAATTAGGGGCTTCCTTCACTATCTGTACATCATGTGGGTGGCTCTCACGAAGGCCGGCATTAGTGATACGAACAAACTGACGGGATTGAAGGGTAGAAATATCTTTAGCGCCACTATAACCCATTCCTGATCGTAGGCCTCCTATCAACTGGTAAATAACCTCCCCTACTTTTCCTTTATAAGGCACTCGGCCTACAATTCCTTCCGGCACCAACTTCTTAATGTCTTCTTCCACATCCTGGAAATAGCGGTCCTTACTCCCTTCTTTCATAGCTTCTATAGAGCCCATACCGCGGTACGTCTTAAATCTACGGCCTTCATAGAGGACAGTCTCACCTGGACTTTCATCTGTTCCAGCAAACATACTTCCCGCCATAATAGAATCTGCCCCTGCTACCAGGGCTTTGACCATATCCCCGGAATACTTAATTCCTCCGTCAGCTATAAGAGGTATGCCTGCGGGAATGGAAGCCTCCGCGGCATGCATGACAGCTGATAATTGGGGAACCCCTACTCCGGCTATTACACGGGTAGTACAGATACTACCAGGGCCTACTCCTACTTTAATAGCATCTACGCCAGCGTCTATGAGAGCTTGGGCACCGGCTTTGGTAGCTACGTTTCCTCCTATGATTTGGAGATCTGGGTATTGTTCTCGGATATTTTTGATAGACCTAAGCACTCCAGCTGAGTGACCGTGCGCCGTATCTATTGTAATCACATCTACCCCTGCTTTAATAAGGGCGGG
>JBCCLI010000639.1:0-2282 GCA_039026975.1 Bacteroidota bacterium
ATGTATAGTAAAAAAGTAAGCCCTACTATTAGTAGGGTCCAGTCTTGTATGTCCCAGTTAAAATCCATGAGGGTTGATGCGTTAAGAGGTAAGTATTATTCTTCGTCTACTTCATAAGCTTTGTCCAGCCTATTCATCAAATAGACATACACAAATACCAGGATGACGAAGACGTAGATGGACCCTTGTTGGGCAAACCAGAAGCCTAGTTTAAATCCCCCAAGGGGAATAGTATCCAACGCATCTACAAATAAAATTCCGCAGCCAAACGAAACGAGAAACCAAATGGAAAGCAGGATCACCATATAACGAATATTGGTTTTCCAGTAAGATCTGAGGTCCTTCTTCATGTGTATCCTTATTAGTCAGTATTAAACTTACACATTTTTTGAAGAAGCTGTGGGAGTGGTAGTGAGCTACTTGCCATTACCAGTAGAAGAAAAAGACATATGCCCCCCTTATTCCGTTAGGCTTTCTTCTGCTACCCAGACTTTTCAGTACATTTAATGGGTTGTAACTTCTTTCCAAACTTTTCACGTATATAAAGGGAGCCTATTGTCAGCATGAACACTTCAGCCTACCTCAACCGTATCCTCTTCCATATCAGGGAAAATGAAATACTAGAAGCCATAGGACTGTTAACCCCCCTTCTGGAGAATACCCCTAAGCTGCAAACGCTCCTCTTACAGGAAAGCCGTTACAGGGAAGTAAGCTCTCAACTCCTAAATGATGAAATAGATTATCAGGAAGGCAGCACGACCAGGAACAAAATCCATACTGCCCTACTAGATCTGGTGAACTACCTAAAAAGAAGAGAGGAAGAAGGTACTTTTCAGCCAGATATTAAGAAGGAACTCGCTCATGCGATATCAGTAGTAGGAAGTGGGAATCTGGTGAATACAGGAAGCATTCAGGCGGGTGGGGATATACACATAGGGGATACCATACAGACGGAAAGTGCTGTTAGCAGAAGGCTGAGGCTTTGGTCATATGTCCTAGTTCCGGTATTACTGGTGTTAGGGATCATCTTCTGGCAAAAGTATGAATCCGGAAAAGGAAACTTAACCTTACGGGTATACGTGAAAAATGTAACCCCTTCCAGTCAACTGAATGAGCCTGAAGGTGAGTTACACCTAACAGTAGATGGATTTGAGAAAATACTTGAGAATGTAACAACTAATCAAGCAGCGCTTATTGAGATTCCCGCTAGTAAAAAAGGGAAACCTATTACGCTGAGTTATAAAGCCCATGGCTTCATTCCTACTACCACTACCCTCAATTTTCAAGAAGAAGTAGTCATAGAAGTAAGGAGAAATGAGGACCTAGCTAAGATTATAGGCGTAGTATGGGATGAAAAAGGGACCCTTCCCCTACAAGGAGTAGAAATTTCTATAGCCGCTTGCTGCACCGCTTACACAGATGAGTTTGGGGAGTTTGAACTAAGTATCCCATTTACACATCAGGCAGCAGAACAGTCCCTTTCTTTTACCCGGAGTGGGTACGAAAGACTAGATAAAACCATTCGTGTAAATCCTAATGAGAAGATTCAAGAATATTTGAATAAAAAGTAAGCTTTGTATATGAGAACCACGCTTCTAGTAGCTTTTTTACTGGCTATTTTTGCCCAGATGTCCGGCCAGCCCATCACTCAGAAAGGGGTAAGTAGAAAAATCAATTCTGATAAAAAACCTGTTTCAGGGGTATTTATCAAGTTTGTCAGCACCAATCAAACTCGATCAGGAGATGATGGGGTATTCACCCTTACCTTTAATGAGAAAAAAGTGGGAGACCCCATTTTCCTGGAGTCTATTAGGAAAGTAGGCTGGGAAGTAGTGAATGAAAAAGACTTAGAGGCCCTGAACCTTTCTAATACAGGAAAGCTTAAGGTAGATATTATAATGGCTCCCGCCGGATTAGTGGCACAGAGGAAAAGAGAATACTATGACATTTCTGAAGAGAAACTGATAGCCAGGTTTCAGGAAGAAAAAGGGTCTCTTCTTACCCGTTTACAAAAAGCTACTATTAGTGAGCAGCAATACAGAGATTCTCTAGGTATCCTTCAGGAACGCTATGATACGCAAAAGGAAAACCTGGATAGGCTGGCAGATAAATTTGCGAGGGTAAACTTTGATGATGTAGAACCCTACTACCAAAAAGCACTGGAATTATATAAAGACGGACAAATAGAGGAAGCCATTCAAACCTTGGAAGCCACTAATCCAGCCCAACGTACCGAAGAAATTATACAAGAAGAGAAACGGCTAGATGAAGCCCAAGAAGAC
>JBCCLI010000640.1:0-2282 GCA_039026975.1 Bacteroidota bacterium
CATAGTGGAGGAAGCCAATCTGTATGTTACTACTTCCTGATATTGAAGGTCAGTATGCCAGGCATCCACACTTTCTCTATTAGGGAATTCTAGTAATACCATTCTTCCAGTATAAGGAGTCCCTTCCAGCGTAGAGATTTCTTCCCCACGGGTTAACAACCTCCCTCCATGCCGCTTGACTATAGCAGGTGTTTTATCTGTGTATTTGGTATAAACCTCTGGGTCATGAATGTTCATCATGACAGTTACATAGGTAGCCAAATTTTTCTTTTTTGGCTACAAGGTATTCATAAGTACTCGTTTTTCTGTACTCATGATTTCATCTGCCATTTCATCCGCTACCTCTGAGGTAGGTCTGTTGGCAGCTTTTGCCTTTTCTAGTAATTCTAGCACGATATCATAGAGCCCTAATACCGTATCTCTGGACTCTTCCATAGTTGGTTGAGAATATATCATAGGGGCTGCTCCCATTACTCCCCCTGCATTCACCACATAGTCAGGAACATAAATGATTCCACTTTCTAGCAACATCTGTCCATGGTAAGGAGCTTTCAATTGATTATTGGCCAGTCCACAAATGGCCTTGGCATTGATTTCCGGGAGGGTTTTGTCATTCACAACTCCTCCTAAAGCACAGGGCGCAAAAATATCTACCTCTTGTTTGTGTATGTCCTCTGGAGAAACAGCTTCAGCCTGAAAATTCTCTACCGCATAGGTAACAGCTTCAGCATTGATGTCTGCTACCACCAGGCTAGCACCAGCTTCAAATAGAAGTCTGGAAAGCTCTCTTCCTGTCCCACCTAACCCTTGGACAGCTACCTTAAGGTTAGTGAGATCCGTTTTGTCCCAAAGATGCTTACTTACAGCTCTTATGCCCATAAATCCCCCCAGAGCTGTAAAATTAGAGACGCTAAATCCTTCTGGATACTGGCTAGCTCTGGCGAATACATACTCACAATTTTCAGCTAATACATCTGCTTCTTTAGGACCTACTCCCACATCTATGGCTGTCCAGTATTTACCTCCAAGTGATTGAACATGCTTGGAAAAAGCCCTTAACAGCTCATCTCTTTTTGGGCTGGATGGATCTGCTATGATGACGCATTTTCCTCCTCCTAATGGTAGGCCAGCCATAGCATTTTTATAGCTCATCCCTTTTGACAGTCTGAGTACATCTGTCAAAGCAACATCTACAGATGGGTAAGGATACATCCTACAACCTCCTGCTGCGGGTCCAAGTTTAGTACTATGGATAGCTATTATCCCAAAAAGCCCTATGGATGGATCATGACAAAACAAAACATCTTCGTGAGCATCAAAATCTGTAGCTGAAAAAACGCACATAATTGAATTATTTTGAGTCTAATGTGATACTTGTGATTCAGAATCTTTCTATTCTCTTTGAAAAAATAGCAATTACCCTCTTTGAATATCTCCTAAGGTAGAGATCTTAGTGCAAGAGAAATGAGTAAAAGGGCTGATCTGTTAAAATTTCAATCTGAAATCAAAATATCTATGTTTATAATAAAATGTTATATTTTTATGCTTATTAATTTTATTTAATAATATATAGGCTAGTTTTTATAACAAACTTAATTATTGGGCCAAATATTTTGCTGAGCTGTATTTCCCCTTTTCCTTAAATAGTAAGGCCAGTAAAGTTTTTGGAATCCAGTGCTCTTATGGAGAATATTCACTCCTGGTTGATAACTTCTCTTTTCTTTCCTTTACTACTTGTGTAACTCATACTCAAAAGCGGGAGTAGCATGCAATTCTCACAAGAAATCCAGCAGGAACTAGATAGCATCATCTCATTCCTAAAAGTAGCAGAAGGCCTTAAGAACACCCTCAGGTCCAGCCATACCTCTAATGGAAGGGAGGAAAGTGTGGCAGAACATACCTGGAGGTTATGCTTACTGGCCATCATGCTCCAAAAGTATTACCCGAATATCAACTTCAACAGGCTTGTCAAAATTCTCCTGATTCATGATATGGGAGAAATCATAAATGGTGATATCCCCGCCATCTACCAGGATCCTACAGTAGATAAAAGCCAGGAAGAGAGAAAAGACTTCCTCGAGGTCATCGCTCCATTGAATGAGGAGCAGCAGCAAGAGATGTTGGAGCTGTGGGATGAATACAATGAGGTAAGTAGTCCTGAGGCTAAACTGGCCAAAGCCCTGGACAAAATAGAAACGGTCCTCCAGCACCTGGATGGGAAAAACCCCGATGACTTTGATTATGCGTTTAATCTTGGGTACGGAACCAAGTATACTTCTATA
>JBCCLI010000641.1:0-2263 GCA_039026975.1 Bacteroidota bacterium
AGAAGAAGCGGCCAAAGCACGTGGAACCGGGATAGCTAAGCGTGATCCTGAATACATTCGTAAAAAAATTAGGGAAGGGAAAGCCATTATAGCTCTGGGGGAAGGTCAGTTTGCTGGCTTCTGCTACATAGAAACATGGGGACATGATAAATACGTAGCTAACTCAGGACTCATTGTTTCTCCCCATTTCAGGAAACTAGGACTAGCCAAAAAAATCAAAAGTAAAGCCTTCGAACTATCTCGTAAGAAATTCCCTGCGGCCAAGCTCTTTGGGATTACCACTTCTCTGGCAGTTATGAAGATTAACTCTGAGCTGGGATATAAGCCCGTTACCTTTTCAGAGCTTACAACAGATGATACCTTTTGGAAGGGCTGCCAGAGCTGCCCTAACTATGATATTCTCACAAGAAATGAGCGCAAACTATGCTTGTGTACAGGTATGCTATATGATCCTCACAAGGAAGAATATAAAGAAGAAAAACCCCAGAAAAAGGACCAAAGCCTAAATGATAGATGGGAGCGCTATAAAAAACACTTACGAAAAAGGAAGGCCAATACCCTTCTTCAAAAAGTCAAACAAAACCTCTTTTCCAAAGACGTCAACAAAGTATAACCATGTCAAAAAAAGTAGTCTTAGCCTTTAGTGGCGGCCTGGATACCACCTATTGTACCATTTACCTCAGAGAAGAACTGGGGCTGGAAGTGCACACGGCTATTGTAAATACCGGAGGATTTAGCTCAGAGGAGCTAAAGCATACAGAAGAGCGAGCCTATCTCTTGGGAGCTAGTAGTCATACTACCTTGGATAAAGTTCAGGACTATTATCAGGACTGTGTGAGATACCTGATTTATGGAAATATCCTTAAGAATAATACCTACCCCCTCTCAGTTAGTGCAGAAAGGGCCTTCCAGGCAGTAGCCATAGCTAAGTACGCAAGAGAGTTAGGCGCAGCATACATTGCCCATGGAAGTACAGGAGCAGGGAATGATCAAGTTAGATTTGATCTGGTTTTCAACATACTCGCGCCCGGTATAGAAGTGATCACGCCTATAAGAGACCTCAAACTTTCTCGCGAAGATGAAGTGAAGTACCTCAAGACACATGGAGTAGATCTTCCCTGGGAAAAAGCCCAATACTCCATCAACAAAGGCTTATGGGGAACCAGCGTAGGGGGAAAGGAAACCCTCAACTCCTGGGATTATCTGCCTGAGGAGGCCTATCCAACTCAGCTTAGCAAGAAAGAAGAAGCTATCCATACCCTTCACTTTGAGAAAGGAGAATTGAAAGCCATAGATGATCAGACGTTCGACCAGTCTGTACAGGCTATCCAACAACTGGAGGATATAGCCCAGCCTTATGGTGTAGGGAGAGATACGCACGTAGGAGACACCATCATCGGGATTAAAGGGAGAGTAGGTTTTGAAGCAGCAGCACCCCTCATCATCATTAAGGCACACCACCTGCTGGAAAAGCATGTCCTCACCAAGTGGCAGCAGTACTGGAAGGAGCAGCTCGCCAACTGGTATGGTATGCTCCTACATGAAGGCCAGTTTCTGGAACCTGTCATGAGAAATATTGAAGGCTTCCTGGAAGACACACAGCAACGCGTCACCGGTAAGGTACAACTCAGACTACAGCCCTACCGCTTCGAGATTCTAGGCATAGAATCAGACTACGATATGATGTCTGCCAAATTTGGCACCTATGGAGAGATGAACCGTGAATGGTCAGGAGAAGATGTGAAAGGCTTCACTAAAATTCTGGGTATCAGCAGTAAACTTCACGCAATGCTGGAAAAGTCATGATTAAAGCAGGAATCATAGGGGCGGCAGGCTACACAGCAGGAGAACTCTTCCGCATTCTCCTGAATCACCCTGAAGTAGAGGTCCTATTTGCAACTAGCAATAGCCAGGAAGGAAAAACGGTAAGTAGCGTACATATGGATCTACTAGGAGAAACAGACCTGGTATTCTCCAAATACCCTCAGCAGGGAGTAGACGTACTTTTCTTATGTGGAGGACATGGGATGAGCAGCACCTTCCTTAAAGAAAATCCCATTCCCTCTTCCACTAAGGTGGTAGACCTAAGCAGAGACTTCCGCTTAGGGCCGGATAACCAGGAATTTGTGTATGGCCTACCAGAACTCAACAGAGAAGCCATCAGGAACGCAGATAAACTCGCTAATCCAGGCTGCTTTGCCACCTGTATACAGTTGGCACTGCTCCCCTTAGCTAAAGCCGCTAAGCTGGGCAAGGAGGTTCA
>JBCCLI010000642.1:0-2196 GCA_039026975.1 Bacteroidota bacterium
ATAAGGCCTGTTAACCTCCAAGCTCAGCCTTTTGAGCCCACCTTTGGTGGCCAAAGTCAGGTAGGGGAAATGTATAATCCTTTTCCAGAGAATGAGCATTACCAACCTTACATTCTCAAGGAACCTAATCAAGTACCTCTCCCCCCTACCCCCAGGGAAGCCCCTGTTAAAGCCACTCCTTCATACGGGAATCCTGTTCCTCGTACTGGATCAGGCAGAAACTTCCTTTTACTAATAGCTGCCAATGACTATTTATTTTGGACAGATCTGAACAATGCCCTTAAAGACGCAAGTGATGTGGGTAATGTGTTGATTCAGAACTATCAGTTTGATGAGGCAAGGGTTTTCAAGCTACTGGGGGAACAAGCTACCAGGGAAAACATCCTGGAAACCCTGGAAGCACTTCAAAGAAATATTCTCCCTGATGATAATCTGCTAATCTATTATGCAGGTCATGGGTTTTATGACCCTGATAATCGGAGAGGATACTGGGTACCTAAGGATGCGAGAATAGGGAAGATTTCTGACTACATCAGAAACACCACTATCATGGATTACCTAACCTCCATCAATTCCAGGAATACCCTTCTTATTTCTGATGCGTGTTATGCCGGCTCTATTTCTAACTATAGTATGCCCAGTAACCATGCCTTTAATGGGGGTATTTGGGTATTGACTTCCGGAGATATTGAAAAGGTGTGGGATGGAAAGCCTGGGGAGAACAGCCCCTTTGCTAAGTATCTCATAAGTACCCTTATCAATAACCAAAAAGAGTACATGACATTTTCAGAACTAAGTGAAAGTGTGAAGGTATTAGTGAGAAGGTACACGCCTCAGAATCCTGTAGATTTTACGCTACCTAAAAACCTGAGATTCGAAACGGACTTCATTCTTAGAAAGAGAACCTCTTATGGTATAAATCCCTACGGAAGAAATTAGACCTCGTCCTTACCACACGTCCTACGTTACTTAGCCTCACAGGAGATTCTGTGGGGCTTTTACCTTTTGTCTCTCCCCCTTATGATTTCATATTCAAAATGTTTCATATTTAGTCCAGACATAAAAGAATTGGTTTCTCCATATATTTCATATGAACAAAAAAATATATAAGTGATTATTTAAACATCATTCAATAATTATAGACTCCAGATAGATTGAGATTAGTTATAGTTAAGATGCTGCTGATCAATTATCTACATATATATCTTACCCATTTAATTCTACAGAAAATAGGCTTTCCGTACTTAGGGGATCCCTTTAACTCATACCATATTCATACAAAGGCTAAACCTAACAAGTATTAGCCCAGTTCTAAATCCTATTTTTCACTAGTTACTTCTGTTATGAAGAAAATGAACAAAGCATTTTTCTTTGTACTAGGGCTACTGCTGCTGGCAAACATAAATTCGCTAGCTCAGGATGCCCAGGTACAAGTCATCCACAACTCGGCTGACCCTGCGGCAGAGTTTGTAGATGTCTACGTAAATGGCGATTTAGCCATTGATGATTTTGAGTTCAGAACGGCCACGCCATTCATTGAACTACCTGCCGGGGTAGAATTAACCCTCGGAATAGCACCTGGTGCTAGTACCTCCGCTGATGATGTATTAGCTAACTTTCCTGTTACCCTTGAAGAAGATGAGAAATATGTGGTCATGGCCACAGGGGTGCTAGATCCTACTAGCTTTAATAGTAGTGTCAATGGAGATGATATTGCTTTCACCCTACAGATACTTACGCCTGCCCAGACAGAGGGCACTAGCGCTGATAATGTAGATCTAGCCGTGTATCACGGTTCTACTGATGCACCAGCGGTAGATGTCCTTACAGGTGGTAATATCTTGATAGATGATATTTCCTACGGAAACTTTACTGACGGATACTTATCTGTTCCTGCTGCTAGCTACATACTGGATGTTACCCCCGGTAATGCCAATGATGTCATTGTGGCTTCTTTCGAAGCTGACATATCCAGTCTGGGAGGAGGAGCCGCAGTGGTTTTTGCCTCTGGGTTCTTAGATCCTACTGCTAACCAAGACGGAGCTGCTTTTGGGTTATTTGCGGCCTTAGCTGATGGTACCGTTATTGCCCTACCTCAAGTGGTAGAGCCAGATCCAGCTTTAGTACAGGTAGTACACAATGCTGCTGATCCTGCTGCTGAGTTTGTAGATGTATATGTAAATGGAGAATTAGCTA
>JBCCLI010000643.1:0-2188 GCA_039026975.1 Bacteroidota bacterium
CACGAAACAAAAGATTTTGTAAATCTACTCCCCTGCCAGAACGTTCCAACCTGAAACTGTCATTGTATTATTATGGAGTAAATTCTTACAAATGGCGATATTTTCATATCCTTAAAATACTACTTGTCAACTAGTTATGATTTTGACTAATGATTACCAAATCAAAGAAAAGACCTAACCATGTTCTGACACTACTTTAAAAACACTCTCAGAAATCTTCTCCGGAATAAGCTCATCCTAGCCATCAATATCCTTGGCCTCTCTATAGGACTGGCTGTTTGCCTGATCATATACCTCTTTGTTTCCTACCAGAAGAGCTATGACACACATCACCTTAAGGCTAACAAGATTTTCAGGTAGTACAGTACCAGTTACAGTCTGGAGAATGGAGTGCTGTAGCAAGAACGCCTGCCCCTATGGCTCCTTATATACTGGTACTGGAAAATTACCCGGATGCAGACAATGCAAGTAGAACTGCCTTCAGGGCAAATATGCTATTAAGCGCAGGCGAGACGCATAGAGACGGATTTCAGGGGGTATTTGCAGATCCCCCTTTCATGGAAATGTTTGATCACCAAATTCTGCTAGGGGATATTGCGCAGGCTTTACATGATCCATATTCCATCATCCCTACTGAAAGCCTTCGAAAGAACCTCTTTGAGGAGACAGAAGAAGTACTAGGGAAAACCATTCTTCTAAATCAGGAACTAACTATTATAGCATGCCCTTTTCCCATTATCTTAAGCTTATAGGGATATCCTCTCTTATAGCTATCCCTCTGTTCTGGTGGCTTATGAACAGCTGGCTCTCCAGATTTGCCTACAGAATAGACCTGGAATTATGGCATGGGCTGGCACCTGGACTTCTCATCTTATTGATAGTAGTATGCACTATCAGTCTAAAGAACTATACAAAAGCGATAGAAAATCCTGCTAGTGCTTTGAGGGGAGATTAATTTCTATTTATCAGATAGATTTTCCGGCAATTAGCCCGATGCCATTTACATCTCTCGGATAAACTCCTAACTTGTGGCATGGACTTAACTACTACACCTAAAGCACAGGAATTACTCAGCCGTGCCAAGAAATTTATACAGGAAGAACTTCTCCCGATAGAAGAAGAAATTCTCCACAAAGCGCATGAAACCAGGGGAGATTGGACCCAGTGGAAACTGGACCCCAGAATAGATCTCCTAAAAGATAAAGCCAGAAGTCTTGGACTGTGGAATATGTTCCTTCCTGGTCATCCAGAGGGACTTTCAAACCTGGATTATGCCCCCATAGCTGAAGCCACGGGATACTCTATCCTGGCCCCGGAACTCTTCAACTGTAACGCACCTGATACTGGGAATATGGAAGTTCTTTGGAAATATGGTTCCGAAGAACAGAAAGCGCAATGGCTCACTCAGCTCCTAGAAGGAAAAATCAGATCTGCCTTTTGTATGACAGAGCCTGCCGTAGCTTCCTCTGACGCTACTAATATGCAGGCTACCATCACAGATAAGGGAGACCATATAGTTCTAAAAGGAAGAAAGTGGTGGAGTTCAGGCATTGGCCATCCTAACTGTAAGGTCCTCATCTTTATGGGCCTGTCTGATGTTGAGGGAGAAAGGCATAAGCAGCACTCTATGGCATTGGTTCCACTGGACACACCTGGGGTAAAAATAGAGAGAATGCTTCCGGTTTTTAACGCCTTTGATGCACCTTTTGGGCATGGAGAAGTAAGCTTTAATGATGTAGAGTTACCCAAGTCTGCTATCATTGCAGGTATGGGAAGAGGATTTGAGATAGCGCAGGGAAGACTAGGACCAGGAAGAATTCACCACTGTATGCGCCTGATAGGAGCAGCAGAGCGTGCTTTAGAATTAATGATCAGAAGGGGAGGAGAGAGAGTAGCCTTCGGACATCCCCTATTAAAGCTGGGTGGAAATGTGGACATCATTGCCAATTCCCGCATGGACCTGGACATGACCAGACTCCTCCTCATGAAAACAGCCTGGCTACTTGACAATAAAGGGGTAAAATCTGCCCTCTCAGAGGTGGCCCAGATTAAGGTAGTGGCCCCTAATGTAGCCTGTAAAGTGATAGACGCTGCCATGCAAATGCACGGAGGGAAAGGGCTAAGCAATGACACCGTACTTCCAGCCCTATACTCTTACGCACGTGTACTGAGATTGGCCGATGGACCG
>JBCCLI010000644.1:0-2174 GCA_039026975.1 Bacteroidota bacterium
ACTTGATACACTTTTCAGGGTAGCCCTAGCTGAATCTCAAAAGAGAAGCAATGCCAATATAGCCATGCCTCCCGATGAGAATTTCGACCTTTCCTATGTAACGGATAAGTCCTGGTCGGGCTACAACTACTACCTGGGAGAGGGAAAAAGTAAGATTGAGATTAATACTGATCTGCCCATAGTGATAGATAGGGTCATAGACCTCGCCTGTCATGAAGGCTATCCGGGGCACCACGTGTTCATGACCCTACTGGATGAGAACTTGTATAAGGGCAAAGGCTGGGTAGAGTATGCGGTATATCCGCTCTTTTCTCCTCTTTCATTAGTCAGTGAAGGTGCCGCTAATTATGGGATAGAGGTTACCTTCCCTGGTGAAGAACGTGTCCAGTATGAGAAAGAAGTCCTCTTTCCCCTGGCAGGAATAGATCCTTCTCTGGCAGATGAATACTATGCTATCCAGGCACTAAGGGGAAGACTGGATTATGCAGGGAATGAAGCTGCCAGAAAGTACCTGGATGGAGAAGTTTCCCGAGAGGAAGCTGCCGAGTGGATGGGTAAATACTTACTCTATTCTCCGGAAAGAGCCCTCCAGCGTACCCGCTTCATAGACGACTATCGCGCCTATGTCATTAACTACAACCTGGGTCTGGACATGGTACGTGAATATGTAGCTGATAAAGGAGGAACTCCAGACCAACCTGAAAAGCGTTGGGAAGTAGTCAAAGAGCTGCTGATGATGCCTAAGCTACCAAGCGAGTTGGAGTAGAGAGTCAATACATTTATATGCATCGATTTCAAATTTATGTGAAAAGAACTTGCTTGCTATTCCTTATCAGTGGATTTCTTTCAACCTATGGACAGGAACTTTATCCCGAAAAGTTTTCTAAATGTTATGTAGGATCATTTTGCCTAGATTGTGGAGACCCCAAAGCTGATTTGACTATTGAGAATTTACAGGGAGTGGTGGATAGACTCAATCCCAAGACCTTAAGGAAGGCTAAAGGTGTTATTATTATACAAATCTTAGTTGATTCCCTAGGAAACTCTTGCTTGTTAAGTGCACAAAATCAAAGCAATGTCTCTATTAAGAAATTAGCTCTTCAAGAAGCAATTCAAAATATGGAGAAATGGGGGCCTGCGAAAACTGAAGGAAAAGCAGAAAATACCTCTGTGTCACTTGAAATCCATATGGATCGTGGAGACGTGAAAATGCGAAGAATGGATTTTAACTTCGCGAATTTTACGAATATCCAATCGGCAGGAAAGCCAGAGATTAAGGGTTCTAAGAAATCCAACCTATCAGTAGAGTGGGAGGTATTAACACAAAGCAATTCTGCTCTACCCTGGGATATGACCAGATCCGTAACAATAGACTGGGAAAATAATGTTTGGATAACCACAGATGATGGATTATGCAAAATAACAGCTAACAGGATTGAGGTATTCAATGCTAAAAATTCACCCATTGAAGATAAATTTGGGAAGTCTTTTACTAGCAATATCTCCTTAGACAGTAATGGAAATATATGGTTTGCCAATAGTTATCAGATAATAAAATATGACCATAAACAATGGTCCGTATTTGACACCCTAAACTCTCCTATGGAGTTCTTATCTAGAGGAACCATTTCTGATAGGACAGGAAGTGTATTCTTTAAAACACATAAGGGGCTGAGAATGTACGATGGAGAGAACTGGCATACTTTTCAGGAATATGGATCTGATTTACTGTCAAAGCGTATTTCGGGTGTATTCAGAGACTCCCAGAATCATCTGTGGGTAGGAACCTATGAAGGAAACCTGCGAATCGAATCTGATACAATCACCTATTTTCACGAAGATAAAGGCCCTCTTTCTCATGCCTTTATGAAAAAGATGGTGGAAGATGCCACAGGAAATTTATGGTTCAGTGTTTATAGCGAAAAGGAGGAAGAATGTGGCATGTGGAAATTGGATCAGGCAGGTAATTACACGCTAATTCATCCAAATGATAAGGATGTCTATCCAAGTAATTCAATCAATGATTTTTTCCTGGATGAAGAAAATGAGGATTTATGGATAGCTGTCCATAAGGTAGGCCTCGTAAAACATGAGCTGGATACGGGAAAATGGGAAGTCTATACAACCCAGAATTCAAATATACCTAGCACCATTGTCTCTGGAATAGCCAAAGA
>JBCCLI010000645.1:0-2173 GCA_039026975.1 Bacteroidota bacterium
ACTCTTCAATGTATACATTGCCCCCCTGCCTTTACATGGGAAAAGCGTAGATCTGTCTGGCACGACTAAGAGCGTCCCCGTTGCTAAAGTATCCCGTGATGCGGGCATTAACCTGCACTGGTCTGCCGACAGTAAATCCCTACACTGGAGTTTGGGGAATGCCTACTTCTCCGAGCCGCTTACGGACAGGTTTTCTTTTGTAGAAGGATCCGCGGAAGAGTTACCACCGGTAGATACGGTAGGTACGCCCATAGTATTGAAGTACACCATGGATAAGCCTGAAGGGATGATTGCCTTCACCAATGCCCATATCATTACCATGGAAGGGGAGAAGGTAATAGAAAATGGAACAGTGCTCATAGAAGATAACAGGATAAAGAAAGTGGGGACAAGCGCAGAGGTGAAAGTACCTTCAGCAGCTAAGGTCGTTGACCTGGAAGGGAAGACGCTGCTTCCAGGTTTCATAGATACACATGCTCACTTGGGGGCTTTCAGGTTTGGCCTCAGTCCGCAGAAGCATTGGCAATACTACGCTAATCTGGCCTACGGGGTAACCACCACCCATGATCCTTCCACTAATACGGAAATGACCTTTGCCCAGTCAGAAATGGTGAAGGCAGGAGAAATGATAGGCCCCCGGATCTATAGTACCGGAACCATCCTCTATGGGGCAGACGGAGACTTCAAAGCAGTGATTAACTCTTTGGATGATGCGCGTTCTTCCGTGAGAAGGATCAAAGCCTATGGTTCGTTCTCCGTAAAATCCTACAACCAGCCTAGAAGAAACCAGCGTCAGCAAGTCATTCAAGCCAGTAGAGAACTAGGCATTATGGTGTATCCGGAAGGGGGATCTACCTTCTTCCATAACCTTTCCATGATATTAGATGGGCATACGAGTGTAGAGCATAACCTGCCAGTAGCCCCCCTGTATAAGGATGTGATTTCCCTTTGGGCAGCAACAGGTACCGCCAATACCCCAACTCTGGTAGTGAACTATGCAGGCATGAGTGGAGAATACTACTGGTACCAGCATACCAATGTATGGGAAAAAGAACGACTCCTGAGCTTTACGCCCAGAGGGATAGTAGATGCCAGATCTCGCCACAGAACCATGGTCCCTGAGGAAGAGTATGAGAATGGACATATTCTCACTTCTCAATCCTGTGCAGCCCTTCAGCGAGCAGGCGTAGATATATGTGTAGGCTCTCACGGACAGCTACAGGGACTGGCTTTCCACTGGGAAATGTGGAACCTCCACCAGGGAGGGATGACGGAAATGGAAGCCTTACGCTCAGCTACCATGAATGGTGCCCGCTATATAGGGATGGAGAAGGAAATAGGGTCTATTAAGGAAGGAAAACTGGCGGATATGGTAGTCCTTAAAGGTAATCCTCTGGAGAACCTTCATGAAACGGAGCATGTAATCTATACGGTCATCAATGGTAGGCTATATGATTCTGAGACCATGAATGAAATTGGTAACTATGAAGCGGACAGAACTAAGTTCTATTGGGAACTCCCGGGAAGTGGAAATGCTTTCCCCTTACACGTCCAAACAAACAGCTTTATGCAACCGCAGTGCGCTTGTCGGCATTAATAGGAAATAATTAGGCCTAACTAACTGCAAGGGTATCTATTCTAATAGGTACCCTTGTAGTTTTTTAATTTCAGTTTTGAGAAGCGTCATTCCACTGTATTTGTGTCCTCCCTCAAGTCTCTATATTCGCTCTTTGTCAGGAAGTTTGTGCTGCAAATCATCCTGGCCACCTTCATCATCTTGCCTGTTTCCTATTATGTCCTCACAAACTGGCGCACCAACTTTGCCTATCATGTTCAAATTGAATCCGGCAAATCTACTTAGGCAGGATTGAAGTTTCTCTTACAGGCATGTACAATTTACAATGGCAAAGGCTAAAGGGGGCTTTCGATGAAAATTTCTCTCCACCCATAGCTTATCTGAAAGAAAAGGGAATATATTCGCAGACTCATTCCATTTTCTCAAGTAACTAAGATGCCAACAAAGACTTTTACGGAACTCCTCCAAACGGCAAGATTGATTGAGGGGAAAGGCCTAGCCTACACATTAGAAGAAGGCTGGATGCAGGGGCGGGCCATTTACGGAGGGCTTTCCACCGCCTTATGTCTTGATGGCACCCATGCGTTACTGAAGGAT
>JBCCLI010000646.1:0-2148 GCA_039026975.1 Bacteroidota bacterium
CGCTGACCTGGTAGCAGCTGAACCCCTCATTCAGGCACCAGTAGAAATAGAGTTTGATGAGAAGGGGAGGCTGTGGGTGCTAGAAATGTTTGGGTATATGTCAGACATTGAAGCCTCTGATGAGGAAGCGCCTGTGGGAAGACTGTTGATCCTGACAGATGATGATAGAGACGGGGAGATAGATCAAGCCAAGATCTTCCTGGATAGCTTGAAATTGGCCAGAGCCTTTTGTCTGATAGACGGGGGCGTATTGTATGCTGAGCCACCTAATCTATGGTATGTAGACATGGAGAATGATCTTCCTGTGAATAAAACCCTGGTGGACTCCGTATATGCTGTAGGCGGAAATGTAGAACATCAGCCTAACACCTTACTCCTTGGACTGGATAACTGGATTTATAGTGCCAAGTCCAGGTTTAGGTATAGGAAGAACGGACATAAGTGGCTGAAAGAAGAAACTGTATTCAGAGGCCAGTGGGGGATGTCTCAGGATGATGAAGGGAGACTATTCTACAATACCAATTCTAACCAATTAAGAGGAGATTTCATCTATGCTAGTCAGGTATCTGAGGAGGCATTATTTCCCCTTCAAAAAGGCGTGAATGAAGAAGTGGCCAGAGACCAACGAGTATATCCCTCCCGAGTAACACCGGGCGTGAATAGGGGATATAGAACTGCTACCTTGACAGATGAATGGAAGCTCAGGCAAGTTACCGCAGCTTGTAGTCCCTTCATCTACAGAGGAACTAATTTCCCATCCTCCTTTTACGGAAATGCTTTTGTAGCTGAACCTGCCGGTAATCTTATTAAGCGAAATATTCTCATAGAAGAAACAGGAAGGATAAGGGCCATAGGAGATCAGGTAGGGAGAGAGTTTTTAAGCTCCACAGATGAACGCTTTAGACCTGTAAACTTTGCCCACGCACCAGATGGCAGCATGTATGTGGTAGACTTTTACAGAGGAATCGTTCAGCATAAGACCTACATGACTGGATTTCTGTATAAGCAAGTAGTGGATAGAAAGCTGGATGAACATATAGATAAGGGAAGAATTTACAGAATTAGGTATGAAGGAAATGCACTAACTGAAACCCCTGATCTTTCCAGGACTACGCTAAAGGAACTAGCAGCCTACATAACTCACCCCAATGCATGGCATAGAGAGACTGCCCAAAGGTTATTGATAGAGAAAAGAGATCCTGCCTCGGCTGAAGCTATGAGGAAGGTGTTAGCTGGTCAGAATGTGCTAGCTAAGATTCATGCGCTATGGGTATTAGAAGGATTAGCTCAGGTTCTTCCAGCAGACCTTATGCGTATACAGGAAAGGGAGGATGAAAGAGTAATCATTCAAGCACTTAGGGTAGCTACCACCTACCAAGAAGAAAAGGAACTCAGGCGATTGAAAAGATGGGCAAAAAGGGAGTTTTCTTCTCATCCCTCTCGCAGGGTACAGTTCCAGCTACTCGCATTATTAACGGCAAACCATGGGGAGGATCAAGCGGAGGAATTAAGCGCTCTCGCGGAAAAATCTTATCTCGATCCCATCATGGAAAACCTCTGGTTACACGCTATATCAGGAAAGGAGGAAGAGGTGATAGCTGCTATGGACGTACAGAAAACTGGGAATACCGCCATCTACAAGATGCTGTCAGATGCTCTACTGTTAAGGGAAGAAAGCAGCAGTAAGCAGCAAGAGTTTAGTCCCCAACAGCAGGAAATGTGGGAAATGGGCAAAGAACTCTATGTCCTTCACTGTAGTGGGTGCCATCAAATGAATGGAAATGGACGAGAGCCCCTAGCCCCACCTCTAAACCAATCTGAATGGGTAACGGGGCCTACAGACGTCCTGGGACTCATTGTGCTAAACGGCATGAGGGGCCCGGTACGGGTAAATGGGGTACTCTACCAGCCACCGATGATCCAAAAACAAATGCCTGGAATAGGCCAGAATAAAGCATTTACGGATGAGAAAGTAGCAGCCCTATTATCCTTCATACGAAATAGCTGGAATAATCAGGCTCCATTTATAAGTGTAAGTGAAATGGCAGAAATAAGAGAAAAAGCGCGTAGTATGCAAGGATTAGTTAGTCAGAATCAACTCCTACAGCTTGCCACCATGCCTTAACCTAATGTTGGGAGTAAATAACC
>JBCCLI010000647.1:0-2141 GCA_039026975.1 Bacteroidota bacterium
GCTGTGGATTCATAGTCTCCAAAGGTGGTTGGAAGTAAGTTGAATTTTACCTCTGCTAGTCCATAGCAGGAGGAAGATCCATAGTTACTCACAGCTGTAAATAGCACATACCTAGCTTCTATGCCTACTAGGTCAGGACCAGAAAATCCCCCATAAATAGCAGCCCCTTGGGCTTGGGGAAACTCCATCTCCCCCCAGCTAGTCCAGTTTCTGCCATCTACTGAGTAATCTACCTTCACCCGTCTGAACCCTTCACTCAGTTTTGCAGGGTCATTGGCATTCCATATCCAAGTCTTGGAGAGTCTTCTCACTACACCGAAATCATACTGTATCCAGTGGGAGGTACCATTAGCTAAGTTAGGGCTAGGGGTGGCTTGGCAGGAAGCCCAGGTATCTTGCCAGATAGTGGCATCAGGGGTTACACAGTTTGCCTGTGCCAGAGCCAGGTTTCCTGCTAAAATCAGTAGCAGGAAAAAGGATATATGTTTAAGTATCTTGTTCATCTTCATAAATAATTGTTGGCCATGATTAGGTTAAATCCATAAATCCTATAGGCGGGTTGGGAGAAAAGACATCATAGAAATTGCCTATGTTGGGGAAGAGGGTAGTGAGGTCTGACTTTGGAATCCCATACCATAGAGCCAGTTCTGCAAAATACTCATCCGTGGAAAGGTCAGGAATGAGGACTCCGCCACCCTCTCCCAGTTCCAGATCTGTATTGAGGGCTAGCCTGGGATAGTTCCCGTAAATGTCTCTCCCGTTTACTTTTCCCCCCATGACCAGCACATTTCCACCCCAGGCATGGTCAGTTCCGTTCCCATTGGAGGTGAGCGTTCTGGCAAAATCTGAGATAGTGAAGGTAGTAATGCAGTCCTGTAGGCCAAGCTCTACCGTAGCAGCATAAAACTCGCTCATAGCCCTGCTTACCACGCCTAACATTTCGGACTGATTATTCAGTAGTTCATCATGGTGGTCCCATCCATCAAATCGAACAAAAAAGGTCTGGCGTCTCACCCCTAATTGTTGGCGTACCTGTATAGTCCTCGCTATCATTTGGAGCCTTTGAGAGAGCTCACTTTCAGAGAAGGCTGTAGTTAAGTTGGCGCCTACAATAGCTGAGCTAAAGAGTTCATGCGTGTTCTGACTGGCCCTAACCACATCTGCATAGGACTTTCTAAAAACGTCCTGATACTGCTTCTCCATCAGGCTTTTTACGGCCTGAGTACGGATCTGATCAAAGGTAGACTGTCCACCATATCCAGCCATTCCCAAGCTACCCGTTCCCGTAGGAAGGATGCTGTATTCGGCAGAGTTCTGTCCCAACTGGAAAAGGTTTTTCCCCGCCAGGGAAATGTTCATGGAAATGTTCTGGTTGCTGTTGGCAGACTGTACCATATCCGCCAATCTCCCTGCCCATCCGGTAGGGGAGTTGGTTTGAGGAACAGAGGTCTGCCACTGCCTATCCTGATCCAGGTGAGAATACAAACCGAAGGGTAAATTGGCGCCATTGTAATACTGACTTTTCGTAACGGGTTGTACCAGGGTGCCTACATTACAGATAGCGGCTACTCTTCCCTGATCAAAGAGCGCTTTTACTTCTGGCATAGCAGGGTGCAGCCCCAGCTCTTTTTGATTAAAGGTATTGGGGGCTAGTCGGAGTAAGCTGTTCTGGGCCAAGGCTTGATTAGAGCGAGTTTGTGCGTATTCCTGGTAGTGCTCATTACTGCTGGGGACGAGCATATTGTAGGAATCATTCCCCCCGCCAAGCATGATACACACCAGGGCACGGTAGTCTTCTCCCCCAGCTACATAAGCAGCATTAGATAGGGAGGCAGCACTCATAGTTTGAAGATTAAAGAGAGTAGAGAAGAAGGTAGTAGACCCTACGGCTGCACAAGAGGCAGTACCCAGAAAGGCTCTACGGCTATATTTTTTAGAAGATTTTGACATCTATATAAGATTAAGTTGAAGGTTAAGATTAAGCTTAAAAACTACTATTCAGTGGAGTAGTGATTGAATGAGAGAATTTTGAATGATGGATTGCTAAGCCCATAGGGCTGACGACTTGTTAGCAATAGCAAATCATCATGATAGCTCCCTAGGAGCGAAATTTCATTTTTAGCCCATGGAGTTGATAGCCA
>JBCCLI010000648.1:0-2093 GCA_039026975.1 Bacteroidota bacterium
CATCATTCTCATCTAAAATACCGAAGAAGGATTCAATAGAATGAGGACCATCTGAAGCAGAATTATTCACATTTTTCTTGAGAACCTGCCAGATTTCAAATAAGGGTTTGAGAAGCTGGTTGTCAGCTTCCTGAATATCTTTGATAAGTGATTCTCTAATAATCATCTTAGCATAATATACCCAAAAATAGAGAGAAAGTTCCTTTGCACTCTCAAAGCCACAAACTGTTCCTTCGAGATTAGTCATTTCGAGAGCTAAATGAGCTAGTCTGGCATATTTACTTAGGGTATTCTTCTACTCCTTCCACCATTCATAAGTAGGAACATCTTCTCCCAACCTGAACCTTTCCCCTATATAGGGATGAATGGCAGAGGCTCCCAGTCTTTGAGATTCTTTAGTAAACCTCTCGATGGGATCTCTCCAGGTGTGGACTGCTAACGCAAAAGCACCCCAATGAATAGGCATAAGTGTTTTGCCTTTCACATCCAGACCAGCTTGCACACTTTCTTCCGGCATCATATGGATATCCTTCCATGCCTCATTATATTGGCCACACTCCATCATGGCCAGATCAAAGGGACCGTATTTCTCTCCTATGTCCTTGAAGTGGGGTCCATATCCGCCGTCTCCGCTAAAGTATAAATTGGTGTATGTACCCTTGATTACCCAACTGGCCCACTGGGTCTTATTTCTGTCGCTAAACCCTCTACCTGAGAAATGTCTGGCAGGGCAAGCAGCTAGTGTGAGGCTATCAGCCATAGTCTCATCCCACCAGTCCAGTTCTGTAATCTTTTCAGGAGACACTCCCCAACTTGTTAAGCGGGAACCTACTCCCAGGGCAGTGTAAAAATGTCCTACTTTTTCCTTCAGACTTAGCACACTTTTATAGTCCAGGTGATCATAGTGATCATGAGAAATGATGACATAGTCTATGTCAGCCAATTCTTCCAGAGGAACAGGCTTCTGGTTAAGAAATCGTTTCGTCCCAAAAGGCACTGGGGAAGGGACCTTACTCAGCATAGGGTCCAGCAATATCCGTTTTCCTTCCATTTCCACCAGAAAGGATGAGTGTCCATACCAGGTAATATAGGCGATAGAATCTACCGGACTAGATGGATTTTCCTCATACTTTACTGGAAGTGTATCCTTTGGGGTTTTGCCTTTCCCAAATATGGCGTCAGGCAAGGTTCCCATCATTTCTGAAAAGGACCCCATTTTTGTTTCCTGCAGATTCTCAAACTGATCTTTTCCGTAGTTGGGCGATTGTTGTATTCTTGCCAGGTCTTCTCCTTCGGGTAACTTCCCAATTTGTGGTGCTGTATTCACGAAGATATTCGCACCTACTACTATGATTACTATTAGTCCAACTATCCCAAGGAAGATCCATCCCATAATCCGAAGAAATTTTTTCATTGTCTGTAATTCTAGCTATCAAAGATAGGAAATCCTGATACAGTGAGAGAAGACGCTTGATTCATAGAAATATGCTATTTCCTCTCGGTAGTTTCTAATTATGAGAATTTTTAGTGAGGATACGAGGGAGGATTCTCCTCTTGAGAGGAGGTAGAGGTGGGTTTAGTACTTTTGTGTAGAACCCACCCCTAGCCCCTCCTCAGGAGGGGATTATTATGAGTGGTTTTCTTTGCGTCCTCGCGGCTTTGCGTGAAAATAATGGCGATATTTGGCGGGGAACATACTACTCCTCGAAAGGTACTTTGGCCCTTTCTCTTATCTCTTCAAAGGTCCATTCTTGTATGATTTCGCCGTTTTCAAAGATGGTGATGAGCTCATCTGGAAGTTCAGGATATTCGTTCTCTTGAACGGTTTTGTATTCTCCATCTAGATGGACCAGCTTTAACCTGCCGCCCTTACTTTTCTTGAAGCTAGGGGTGATGTTCCCATTCTTATCCATCTCAGTAGGACTTTTCTGGACTATCACGCTCTCTCCATTAACGACAGCATGGCTACACTTGATAGCAAACTTCTGAGTGTCCCTATCCAGTTTTTGGAGCAGGGCACCCCCCATGCCTAATACCAGATTCTCCGCACTGATTTTGGCTTCTTTGAGTGCCGCATACATATCCTTGATGGC
>JBCCLI010000649.1:0-2061 GCA_039026975.1 Bacteroidota bacterium
ATAGATGCCAGCCAATTCAATGACTTTTGCTTAGTCTTCGATGCTACAAACATTACTGAAGGATATTCTACACAAGTATTCGTGGCAGTTGAAAATACCAAAGGGCACAGGATAAGAAGAGCTACTGTGATTCCCGTGGGGGAAACGAAAACCTGCTATTTCGAGCTTAGTGGCAAGTATGTGAATATGGATACGGGCTTACGAGATGACCCTGATCCATGGAACTCCTCTTCCCTAAGGATGAATATTATGGGGTTAAAGGAGGCTATAGACTTTTCTGAGATATCTGCCATCTATTTCAGTCTTTCTCATCCTATTGCAGATAAATCACTGATTATTGACAATATCAGGTTAGTGGAAAGTCCCAGGATTTCAGATGATTATCTGGTAAAGATTGTGGATAAATATGGGCAAAGTGCCAAGGATGAATTTGTAGGAAAAATTAGCTCAGATGAACAGTTGAAGGCTGCTGCGGAGAAAGAGCTGAAACAACTGGAAGAGGGGACCATGGCTGGGAGAAGTGCCTTCGGAGGGTGGGAGAATGGTCATAAATTTGAAGCTACAGGCTACTTTAGAACGGAGAAATTAGAGAATACATGGGCTATGGTAGATCCAGAGGGATATTTGTTTTTCTCTACGGGTATAGCCAATGTGCGTATGGCAAATACCACCAGTTTTACAGGAATAGACTTTAAAAATGATCAAGTCAGGTACAGGGATCCGGAAGATGTAACACCGGAAGACTCTCGTGGGATGGTGAATCTCACAGAGGATATTACAAGTACAGCCTATGTGGCTTATCCCATGCGTAATGCTATGTTTGAAGAGCTTCCGGCTTATGATGATGAGTTAGCTAATCATTATAGCTACAGGAGAGAACAGCATATAGGGCCTTTTGATCATGGAGAAACCTATAGTTTTTACCAGGCTAATCTGGAAAGACGGTATGGAGAAGAGTATGTAGGTGCGCACCTAGACAAATGGGTAGACGTTACCTTAGATCGATTTTTGAACTGGGGCTTTACCTCATTTGGAAATTGGTCGGAGGTAGATTTTTACGATAAAAACCGGATGCCCTACTTCGCAGATGGATGGATCATTGGAGATTTTAAAACAGTGCGCTCAGGCTTTGATTATTGGGGACCTATGCCTGATGTGTTTGATCCTGAGTTTGCCAGAAGGGTAAAAGTAACTGTGAGTACTGTGGCTAAAAAAGTAAATAGAAGCCCCTGGTGTATTGGGGTTTTTATAGATAATGAAAAGAGCTGGGGAATACCAGGCACCCCCAAAGGCCAGTACGGGATAGTGTTAGATGCACTTTCCATGAATGCTAGCCAACATCCCATTAAGGCTACTTTCTCTAATATGCTGAAAGGAAAGTATAACAGCATACATTCGCTCAATTCTGCTTGGGAGGTAGACATTGACAGTTGGTCAAGCTTTGACAGAGGCGCGAATTACAAGGATAAGGAAGACTACAATTCTGCCATGTTAGAAGACTTTTCGGTCTTGTTGGAAGCCTATGCAAGCCAGTATTTCCAGACGGTACATGATGAATTAGAGAAAGAACTGCCTAACCATTTGTATATGGGATGCAGGTTTGCCTCATGGGGGATGGGACCAGAGGTGAGAAAAGCGGCACTAAAATATGTAGACGTATTTAGTTACAACTATTACCAGGAAGCTGTAGGGAGTAAGTACTGGACATTTCTGGAAGAAATAGATAGGCCTAGTATCATAGGAGAATTCCATATGGGTACTATGGAGTCAGGCCTGTTCCATCCGGGACTTGTCCATGCGTCAGATCAACAAGACAGAGCTCGTATGTACACTAAGTACATGGAAACAGTGATTGACAATCCCTATTTTGTAGGTGCTCACTGGTTCCAATACATTGATTCTCCCGTTTCTGGCAGGGCACATGACGGAGAGAATTATAACGTAGGCTTTGTAACTAATACTGACATTCCTTATAAACCTATGGTGGAAGCAGCAAAAACCCTAAATAGAGAATTATATAACAGAAAGTACGCTAAGTCTGTGTCAGAGAATTGACCCTAT
>JBCCLI010000650.1:0-2002 GCA_039026975.1 Bacteroidota bacterium
CTATAATAAGTATCCAGAAAAGATAGTCCCTGGCCTGTTGGAGATTCTCATTTTGTAGGCGAATGATCTCATCTTCTTTTTCCTTCGCATTATACTTAGCTTCCAGCTCTGCATACCTTCCTGCAGCTGCCTCCTTCTTCATGCTATCCTGTGCGAGATTATACTTTTCATAGTAGTTCAGGGCATTCGCATAATCTCCTACCGCTTTATAGGTTAGGTAAAGTTGATGATCTGCTCTGGCAATAAACTCTATAAACCCTGAAGCTTGTACATACTTATAGGCTTCTTTCTTTAATTCCAGCGCCTCTTTAAACTTCTTCTTTTCTTCTAAAGTTTCTGCTTTATCTAAGTAAAGGGAATAAATAACCCCATAATTCTTGGCTTCTTCAGCCAGTGTTAGGCACTTCTGAAAATATTTTTCTGCAGAGTCCTTCTGGCCTAAACGTCTGTACACATTGGCAAGTCCATGATAATTATCAGACTCAAAATACCCGTAGAACCCATGTTCCACAATGAACTCCCTCGCTAGTAGATAGTACTTACTGGCAGAGTCAAATTTCTGCTGGCCAAACGCACTGTAATAGTAATAATCACCGAAAAAGTCCAGCATCTGCAACTGATTACGGATAGCCCCAGACTGGAGGGCAAATGCATTAGCTTCCTGGAAAGTCTGGAAAGCTTCCTCATAAAGACCTGAATGAAGCAAAATAAACCCAGAGCCTATCAGGGAGGTGGACAAATCATCATAGGGAGGGCCAGCATTTCGTAAACTATCTACTGCCAGGTTATAGTAGTAGAGGCTTTGGTCCATATCACCCTGAACCTCATAAGAACGGGCTTTTACCCGCATATTAATACCATAGGATTTAGGCCATGAAGATTGGCTGGAATAGCCTTCCATACTATCTAAAATAGCTGGTACATACTTTACCCTGTCATTTATCTGCCAAATAGCATATGCAGCATAATCCTTGACAGTGGAGGTATCTCTACCAGGAATATCTCCACTTTTACTCGTGGCTAAAAACTTCCTGTAAAGGGAATCTGCCCCCTGTGAATACAGGAGGCAATTAGATAAGGCTATGCTTACAACTAGGAGAATATGTATGAGGATATATTTCACATCAGCTTATACTTAAGAGCAAATTTAACTAAGCCAATTGAATTCTTTACATCCAGTTTTTTAAAGATATTATGCCTGTGGGTTTCCACCGTTCCTACACTTATAAATAGCTTTTCAGCTATATCTGCAGAAGAATGTTCCTGAACAATCAGCTTGATAATCTCTATCTCTCGCTTAGTCAGATGCTTCAGTTTTTCACTTACATCTTCTTCTCCACTTTCCGCCAATAGAGATTTCATCACTTCCTGCCCATAGTGGAGCTGACCTGAAGCTACTACTCTAATGGCATTCTCTAACTCTTTCCTGTCTGCTTTTTTCATAACATAACCAGAGATTCCAGCTTTAAAAGCATCCCGTATCCTATCTCCCTGGTCATTCACGGTGAGCATAAGGATGTTCATATCAGGAAAAGCTTCCTTAACTTGAAAACTTAGCTCTACTCCATCCAGAAAAGGCATAGTCAAATCTGTAATCAGGATATCTACTTCCTGCTCTTCTAAGGCAGCCAACACCTTGCGGCTATCATTCACTTTCCCTACTACTTCTACTCCTTCCATCAGCTCAAATAATAGTTCCAGGCTATCCAGAATAATCTGGTGATCATCAACTAGAAATACTTTAATAGAAGCAGACATGAAAAGAAGAGATTATAATTAGCGAGAAGATATAAAATGTACCGCTAAAATATGTTTCTGTTTACTCAAAATAATAGTTTATACCAATTTGGACGCTTATAATGGTGTAATCAAGATCCTCATCTAGATCTGAAACATCTCTCCCAGATAGGGAAGTATTACCAAAGTTTCCAAAGTCTGCCCTGAAGAGGCCACTAGCACTTAGGTTTGGGATGAAAAAATAATGTACCCCTCCCCCAATGGC
>JBCCLI010000651.1:0-1967 GCA_039026975.1 Bacteroidota bacterium
ACCCATATCACTCATCCAGAGAGGATAAACACCTTTATTGCCGTATTAGCACTGGCTTATATCTGGGCTGTGAAAATGGGAGAATGGATAGTTGAGAAGCTGAAAAGTATTCCCATTAAAAAGCATGGAAGAAGAGCAGCTACAATTTTCCGAATTGGACTTGACCAACTCAGAAGGAAACTCCTCAATAACAGCTACTTAGAGAAAGAAACTTTACTATTGTCATGTACCTAGAAACTAGACTTAACTTATTTTTGAAGGTCTGGCATACTAATTCCAACTTACTTAGCTTCGCAGGCTTAGAAGGGGTAAAAGCAAATAGGATCAAAGCCTATGGGATCTTTGCAGGACGAAACCCGTAGTCGTTGAGCCTGAAACTAGGATTGTTACTACCGCGGTTCGCCACACGCAAGTAAGATTCATTGCTATACCAACTACCTCCACGAAGAACGCGCTGCTCACCGCTTTTAGGACCAGTCAAGTTAGCGCTATCAGCATAATACCAGCTATCATTATAATACCCATTAGCATACCAGTCCTGACACCACTCCCATACATTACCAGACATATCGAAAAGTCCCAAAGCATTGCCTTTCTTCAGGCTTACCGGTTGCAGTGCTCTTGCGTTTCCTCTATACCACCCCACTTCATCTAGTTCATACCCACCAGCATAGGTATAGCCTTTGTCTTTTCCTACATTCCCCCCTCGGGCTGCAAACTCCCATTCCGCCTCTGTAGGGAGGCGGTAGGTTTCCCCTGTCTCTTTAGATAGCCACTCACAGTAAGCTACAGCATTATACCAGGAGACATGGGTTACCGGATGGTCATCATTCCCACTCCTAGGCGTTTTACCTATTGCTGATAAATATGTATTGTACTGACCTATAGTAACTTCCGTTTTGGCTAGATAGAAAGTGCTAACTGTAACTTCATGTAGAGGTTTCTCATCATCCTCTCCTTGTAAACTCCCCATCTGGAAAGTACCCCCTAGTATCCTAACCATCTTAGGGTTAGGAATCAAGTCCTTTACCCTTTGGGATTCCCTATTCTTTGTACTGGCTATTAACCTTTCTATCTCGTCAATCAGGTCTCTAATTTCTCCTGTATCCCTAAAAGTTTGAGCCTCTTGGTAGTAGGCTAAGGCCTGCTGAGGATCAATCTTTTCCTTTAGCCCCTGATCACGAAGCTTTACATACTTCTGATCTATTTGAATCTGTCTCTTGCAGTCTGCTATCTTCCGTTGAAGTTCCTCTGTCTTCTTCAATGCATAGGCCGCTTCATAGGCCTCTTGGGCCGACTCCCAATTACCATACTGATATTGGAAATCTCCATTTTGAATAAGCCTTCTTTGATCAATAGAAACCTGATTTGAAAAACCACTATTAGTAGATAGTGGGATACCCACAAGGAGATTTTCAGGGACTTTCCAGTAAGCCAGCATTTTGAGAATGATTTTAATGGAAAGACAAATGGCTTTGACTGGATCAGTAGTAGTTACCATTCCTACTAATTCCTGTTTTCCATTAATGACTGCTCCTCCCGAACTTCCAGAAACTACTCCCGCCGGATTGATGGTGAAAAAATCATCATCATATCCCAAGCTAGTAGTCTTAATGGCTGATCCCAGGTTTATATCCCAATTATTTCCATAAGGGTGTCCAATTACACGAATACCTTCGCCAGGTTGTAGTATACCTGTATAGGGGAGAAAGGAAGAGGGTATTTTGAAGGCTGAGCCTCTATCAGCCGTAATAATGGCAGCATCTTTGGCCTCATCTACTCTAAAAATAGTAGCATCAACCTCTCTTCTATCAAAAAAGCGCACACGAATATCAGCTTCACTTTCAATTACGTGTAAGGCAGTCAGGATATATATACGCTCATCATCATATCCTACTAATGTTCCTGCTCCACTTTCCTCACCACAATTTATAAGGACTACCGCTTCCTTAACCTCCTCCTGTCCA
>JBCCLI010000652.1:0-1948 GCA_039026975.1 Bacteroidota bacterium
GAAATAATATAGAAGATCCTGAGGTAGCGGATAACCAGTATTTGGTGATTGCCCCTACCCTACACTGTAGATATACCCGAGCTACCGAGAATACCATAGTGGGAGAAAGAAGTGTGGGAGATGCCCGCCTGAACTATGATGAGCAGATCTACGGCTGGTTTGATATGTGGCTGAAAGGAGAGGAGAATGGATTTAAGGAGAAAACACCACGGGTGCAGTACTACACCATGGGCTCCAATAAATGGCAGCAGGCAGAACAATGGCCCCCTGAAAGGGCAGAAATGGTTACCTTTTACCTAAGTAGTGAAGAGGGGGCTAACAGCTTGTTTGGAGATGGAAAGCTTTCTCTAAATGAGCCAGAGAAGAAAGGAAGTGAATCTGACGGATTTGCCTATGATCCTATGAATCCGGTGAAGTCTTATGGAGGAAATGTCTGCTGTACAGGTAATGCGGTAAAAGGAGGTGCCTACGACCAGCAGCAAATGGAAACCCGTAATGACATTCTGGTTTACACTTCTGATGTATTAGAAGAAGGCATAGAAATAACAGGTTTTATTGAGACTACCCTCTATGTAGGTTCAGATGCCAAAGACACTGACTTCACCATTAAGCTGATAGATGTGTATCCAGACGGACGTGCCTATAACCTGGATGAGACCATACAGCGTGCCAAGTTCCGTGAAGGCTATGATAAGGAAGTATTTATGGAGGAAGGCGAAGTGTATAAGCTGGATATGACGCCTCTGTCTACCTCAAACTACTTTGAGAAAGGACACAGAATCCGTATAGAAGTTTCCAGCAGTAACTTCCCACGCTTTACCAGAAACCTGAATACGGGCGGTAACAACTTTGACGAATCAGAGGCAGTGGTAGCCCATAACAAGGTCTTCCATAGCCCTAAATACCCTTCTCAGATTAGGCTCCCCATCGTAAATGAGGACATGAGAGCTGAGAAGTAGAGTCTTAGCATCATCATCTTAAAATGATTGAGGGGTAATCCATTTCTTCTGAAACGGATTACCCCTCATTTATGTCAGCCTATTCTCTAAAGGAACTTGTAGGTTACGGCTAGCCTTCCGTTAATTCCAGGCTCTGACTGCCAGTATCTCAGGCCAAAGAAGTCAGCACCGGATAACAGGTACTCATCAGTAATATTGTTCACATTAAGCTGTATCCTGATTTTGTCATTTCCCCAGTATACGCCTCCATCCAGTCTGAAGTAATCTGGAAGTACCGATTCATTATCAGCACCCACTGACCATGAAGCACGGTTAATCTGATACTGGTATCCCAGGTTAACACCTACTCCTTTGAGCGGGGAGCTATCACTGAAATCGTATCTGAGCCATCCATTGGTCATGTGTCTGGCGTGTCCTGCCAGTCTGTTTCCTACTACGTCAGGATTGATGTCTTCTGTTATCTCTACGTTGGTAGTAGCGTAATTCAATATCAGATTTAATCCGGGAGCTAGTTCTCCCTGCATATCAAATTCAATCCCCTTGGACTGTACTTCTCCTGTTTGAACAAAGAACTGCTCACCGGGGACTCCCAGTGCCAAATTTTGCTTGGTAATCAGGAAGGCACCCAGGCTTGCCTGGAACTTACCATCAAAGAAAGAAGACTTTATTCCCCCTTCTATATCTGAGGAAACCTCTGGGTCCAGTGCTTCCCCTGACTCAAGAATACCATTCTGACCTACAAAAGACTCATCGTACATACCAAATAGGGTGAAGTTAGGGCTAAGATCAAAGCTTAGGCCAAATCTAGGGGTAAACCTCTCGTCTTTCTCTTCTTTTCCGACGACACCTGCATTTTCCAGTATGGTATACCTACCAGCAACTGTCAGCCTAAGCTTATCATCTACCAGCCTAATCTCATCCTGCGCATAGAATGCGATGGAATTGGTGGTATTATATGGATCCGGGAATCTGTCTTCTACCTCTGCTGA
>JBCCLI010000653.1:0-1921 GCA_039026975.1 Bacteroidota bacterium
AGCAGAGCGCTGTGAACAGGTAGTAGCAACCTCAGGGATGAACTATACCCTTGTACGCGCCTCATGGTTCAGTCAAAACTTTAGTGAGAGTTTCTTCCTGGAGCCCGTCTTAGCAGGTCATGTGGCCCTGCCCATGGCAGACGCACAGATTCCTTTTGTAGATACTACGGACATAGCAGATGTGGTAGTGGAAGCTTTACAAGATGACGTACACAATGGGAAAACCTATGAAATTACCGGGCCTGAGACCCTGAATTTTGAAGAAGCTGTTAAGATCATTGGGGAAAGTAGTGGAAGAAAGATTGCCTTCCAGTCCATTACCCTGGAGGAATACACGGAAGGTATGAAAGCAGCAGGTGTCCCTAACGACATCATCTGGCTTATAAGCTACCTCTTCCAACATGTGTTGACCAAGGCGGAGAACCAGTATGTATCAAATGATATAGAGAAAGTACTGGGAAGAAAGGCCATCAGCTTCAAGGAATTTGCTCGCAAAACGGGAAGGACAGGTATTTGGAACCAGTCAATTCCACAGTCTATCTAAGTATGTTCCATGATCCCTCACTCTTATCCACTGTATATATGTTTTGCGGTGAGCAGGAGTTGGGGGATTTATGGAGAAGACAAATATGAACTCTTCACCTAAACTAATTCAACAGACATGAATACTATTCACTGGAAAAGCACAGCCATCTCTACTCTAATAGTGTGGTCTTTAGGAGTTATGGCATTCGTGGCTTCTTATTTTATCCCTGTCATGGAGAACCCTGACCAACAAGCTAACTGGGTATTATCTCTGGCACTGATTCCAGCTGTTAATTTGGGAGCCCATATTTACTATCGGAAAGGGCATAAAACCAATGGCTTTCTGCTGGGAGCAGCAATGTTTCTGATTACCATATTTCTGGATGCAGCTATCACGGTTCCTGTTTTTATTATGCCCTATGGAGGAAATCATATAAGCTTTTTCACAGATCTGGGTTTTTGGCTGATCGGGGTGGAGTACGTAAGTGTGGTGGCAGCTTACTGGCATATTGAGAAAGCGGTCAAAAGAACACAGATACAGAAAGGATAATCATTACAGGGAGTCAGGATACACTGGCTCCCTACTTCCGGCTAGAGGAAGCTGAACCCAAATACTTTGGCAAAGTATGTACGTAATAGTTCCTCTACCTCTTGTATATCCACTTCTCTGCCTAGTTCTGCTTGTAAGGACGTAACCCCCTTATCAGCTATACCACAGGGGACTATGTGGTTGAAGAAAGAAAGATCTGTATTTACGTTGAGAGCAAATCCATGCATGGTGATCCAGCGACTACACCTAACGCCCATGGCACATATTTTCCGTGGATTAGGCGTATCTATATCCAGCCATACACCTGTAGCTCCTTCAATTCTCCCGCCAACTAACCCGTATTCTGCCAGAACTTTGAGGATTACCTCTTCCAGGCTCCTCAGGTACCAGCCAATGTCCGTCCTGAATTTCTCCAGATCAAAGATGGGATAGCCTACTATTTGGCCAGGACCATGATAAGTGATGTCTCCTCCTCTATTTGTGTGAACAAAGGTGATACCATAAGTATCAAGGGTAGACCGGTCTATGAGTAGATGTTCTCTCTTTCCACTTTTTCCTAGAGAATAAATATGGGGATGCTCGCAAAATAGTAGATGATGCTTAGTGGGAATGTCAGCAGGATTTGCCTCTCTTCCTGCGTTTAGTTTAAGTTGTACATTGGCTTTTAGTAACTTTTCCTGGTAGTCCCACGCCTCCTGATAAGGGATGGGTCCCAGTTGCTGAAAGTGTACCTTACGAATATCCTGATTGACAATTGCCATTAGGACACATTATTAGCTCTGGCTGTAACCCGCTTAATTTCAGGAACCATTTGCATTAACACGGGTTCTACTCCCTGCTTTAATG
>JBCCLI010000654.1:0-1904 GCA_039026975.1 Bacteroidota bacterium
CTGCTTCTACAGCAGCTTCCTCAGCGGGGACCTCCTCTACAGGCTGCTCCACAGGCTTAGGGGCATTATACCAAGCTGGCTTAGCTATTTCTCCTATATCTTCTAGGGGATTTCCATGTACATCCACCATCACCACCTTTTTCTGCTTCTTTTTCTGCTTCTCATCTAGCCATCTAGTAAGAATAACCTCGGCTTCCTCTTCAGTTTTCCCCTGCTTAAACAAGGCAAACTTAACAGTGATACCTGCATGACGAAGGAGAGATTTTACTGTGTGGGTAGGTTGTGCACCTACTTTTAACCACTTCATGGCTAATTCATGATCTAAAAAGACCTTAGCTGGGGTAGTAACAGGATTATAATGACCTATCTTTTCAATATACCTTCCATCGCGTGGAGCTCTGGAATCTGCTGCTACAATTGCGTAATGTGGGGCTTTTTTACGCCCTTGTCTTCTTAACCTTAATTTTACTGGCATATAACCACAAATTTTTTTCAGGATTAAACGGACTGCAAAGGTAGTTGCTTCCGCTGTGCTAACCAAACGAAAAGGAGGAAAATTTAGGCAGTTTTAGATATTCTGTTAACGTTCTCCACATCGAAGGGCATTTGGCTGTTAGTATCTACAAACTGAACCAGATCCTGGATGGTATCTAATACTGTAATCTCTAACGGAAGCTTATCTTTCTGGCTTTGTACCTGATGGCCAGACAGAAGGACTCCCTTATCTTGAAACTGCTTCTGAAGCTCCCTGGCGTATGCAATGACTTCATTTTTAGTAGGACTGGTAGTGATTACAGAAAATACGTAGTCTGGGTCATATATATCATTAATGGTAGACAGGTCGCTCACAGGCAAGTTTTGACCTAAATAAATGACCTTATTATGTCTGGACTTTATTATGTATGCAGCAAAAAGGAGCGAAATTTCATGTAGTTCTCCCTCAGGTAGAAAAAGAACATACTTTTTAGCCTGTGGATTTTGAGAAGTGAGTTGGCCATCAATTGCTACTATTAATTTTTGCCTTATCAAGCCAGTAATGAAATGCTCGTGGGCTGGATTAATACTTCCCGTTTGCCATAGTATCCCTATTCTGTTTAAGAATGGATACACAATATTGAGCATCGTACTTTCAAACCCAAATTGAAGGGTATTAGTAGAAATAATTTTTTCAAATCTTTCTTCATTCAGATTTACCATGGCTATTACCATGGCATTTATTTGATTAGGATACTCAAGATTAGAATCTGAAATCTTCATGACCATATTTCCAATCTCTTCTGGAGTCATTCCAGCTATTTTGGAAATCTTGTGGCCATTACTCTTTAGGAAAGCAATATTTAGAATTAACCTTAGATCGGAATCATCGTAATAACGGATGTTAGTAGATGTCCGTTTTGGGATAATTATATTGTAGCGCTGCTCCCACACTCTGAGTGTATGAGCTTTGATATTTGAAAGATGTTCAAGATCCTTGATAGAATATCTCGCCACGGATTTATAATTAACTATTAATACCTATAAATTAAACAAAATTTATTCTTTTTTATTTGAGATTTTCTGAATAGAAGTGTTGATCCTAGCGTAACTTGCTGAAAATCAATATCATACAAAAAATCACTGTATCAAGATCGTATTTAGCGATTTACTAAGGAACTCTCTACAAATTATTTTGTTTGTTTTTCGCGTTAAATATGACCGTACGTATGTCTAAGTCATATAAGAACTTTCGAATATGAATTTTGTTCTAAAAATATAGGAAAGCCTCTTCTTAAGCTATTTTGCCATAACGAGTCAGAATGAATAACTTGCCATCCTTGTTCAACCAGACATTACTGCCTATCAAATCACCTAATACATATTTAAGCTTTCTTCTCCTCCTCAGTCTGTTTCTCTTCTCATGTGGA
>JBCCLI010000655.1:0-1838 GCA_039026975.1 Bacteroidota bacterium
ATTTTTCTTGCTGTAAGCCATTTCCTTGCATCAAAGATTGTCGGTTCAGATCATGATCTGAACCTAACAGCTCATCCTAAGACAAGGATAATTAAATACTTCATTTCATGGATAATAACCAGAAAATTATAGTACTACCGAATAATAAAGCTGGTCATAGGAAGAAATTCGTGTACATTGGTGTATCCGTGGCCTATGTTCTACTCTTCCTAGGTCTGTATGACTCATCTCTCTCTTTTCACGTAGTAGGAATATGAAGCCCATATATCTATCATTCTCATTAATTTTAATTTTGGGTATATCCCTATGCTTTGGGCAGCTTAAAAAAGCTAAGCGAGTCCAATTTCCCACCTCATATGAAACTTACTTTTATGAGTTGGGTGCAGAAGAAAAGTGGCAGGAAGTAGACAGCTTGAAAGAGGGAAGCTTCATCATTGAAAATAGCTTCCCAAAAGGGAATAGATACGTGGGTCCTGATGGTAAGCTTTTCGCTTATGCCATATTTTGGACCCGAGTCATAAATGAAACGGAAAATATGATAGCCCTAGATCTTCATTTTCCTGCTGATTCATTTCTTATTTATCCTTCCCCTGATGCCTACCTAAGCTTATTTCTCCCTCCGGAGATCATGACCCTGGAAAAAGAACCTCAACAAGACTATGGAGCTACAGGTTTGGCTGAATTCCTGGATGCTGGACTTAAGAAACCTACTAGTCTCCAAATCAATATTGATTCTGGGGAAGAATATACATTCTATATAGGAGCGCTTTCCTATCTAGGAGGAGGTACTGTAAGATCAGGACTGACCATTCAAGGGCAGGATCTGGTGTACAGGATGAGCATTATGCCGGAAGTTAAGGCGGCCTTATTTCCCTGCGGCCAAATAGAAGTGATAAGATGAGCGTAACCTCATTTAGCCCTTACGGCTCATGTTGTGAGATGAATAGCATGAACTAGCGGCATCAGTATACTCATTCTCTCGTATGAAGGAGTATACCTCTTCTAACCTAACTCATCATGAAGCAACCCATTATTCTCACCCTAAGCGTATCATTCTTCTTATTTACTTTACTTTCAGCCAAGGGGCAAACAAGGGAAGACTCTCCTGCGGTGAAACAAGTCGCACTGGATTACATTGAATCTCAACATAATGTAAAACCTGAACAATTTGTACGAGCGGCTCACCCTAGAATGGTGAAAAGGACCTTCTGGACGCATATAAAAACTGGAAAGGAGTATATTGAATGTTAACAACACACTAAAAGTAACAGAAATGAAAGTCACCATTATTAGCATCCCAGTTCTGGACCAAGAGAATGCACTAGCCTTTTAAACAGAAAAACTAGGGTTTATCAAGAGGAAAGATACTCCTCTAGGAAATGGAGATAGATGGTTGACAATAGTTTCGAATGAAGCCCCAGATGGTCCGGAACTATTATTAGAGCCCTCCCCTAACCATTTTGAGCCTTCCAAGGTATTTCAGGATGCCTTGATGGAAGCAGGTATTCCATATACCCAGTTTGATGTCAAAAATGTAGATGCTGAATATGAACGTTTGTCAAAGCTTGGCGTCGTGTTTAGCGTAAAACCAACTACATCAGGTACAGATAAGTATGCGGTATTCAATGATACCTGTGGAAATAATATCGCTATAGTGGAGGGGGCATAGGTCTTACCAACATTTACAAATATGTCTACCCCTACTTCTTCCTCCTCTTCCCTCTCACCAGCTGGAAGTCTACTCTTCTGTTGACCCCTCTGCCAAGTGTGGAAGTATTGTCCATATGTGGGCGAGTTTCTCCATAGCCTACCGCTTTCAGGCGTTTAGCGGCTACACC
>JBCCLI010000656.1:0-1836 GCA_039026975.1 Bacteroidota bacterium
ATAAGGACTGCTGTTCTGTTGTTTCTATCCTTTCTCCAGCTCCAATAAATATTCCTTTCTGTGTAATCCTCCTGCATAACCAGTAAGCTTGCCATCACTACCGATGATTCTGTGGCAGGGGATGATGATAGCGATCCGGTTCTTTCCATTAGCATTTGCGACAGCTCTTACAGCCTTAGGTTTCCCCATTCTCTCAGAATGCTCTTTGTAAGAGAGGGTAGTGCCATAAGGAACCTGTCGGAGTGCGTTCCATACTTCTGTCTGGAAGGGAGTCCCTGGTGAATGGATGGGTACCGTGAAGGTGGTCAGCTCTTTATGGAAATAGGCGTTCAGCTCTTTCTGTAACAGTTTAAAGTGAGGGTGGGGAGCCGTAACATAGCTTGCTTTTAAGACCTTGGCCAGATGCGCCAGCTCTGCTTCCAACTCCTTCCTCTCCATAAATTCCAGTAAGCAGATTCCCTCATCTATAGCGCAGGCCATCATGGGGCCTAGGGGGGTAAGCACCCGTGTTACATAGATTAAATTCCCTTCCTTACTATTTTTGGGAGAAAAGCCGGTCGCTTTTTTGAAGGCCTCATGAAAACCACTCAGAGATTCATAACCGCTATCATAGGCAGCATGAATGATCTTTTTTTCCCCATGTTTCACTGTCCCAAAGGCATAGCTTATTTTGATAGACCGTTGGTAAGCCTGAAAGGTCATTCCGTGATGTTTCAGAAACCATCTTCTGACTCTATTAGGGTGGAGCCCTCTTTGGAGAAGGTCTTCATCCTTAATCCGTATCTCAGGATTTTTCTCCACTTCTTTTAGTAGGTTTTCCATCCAGGTAGGAGTGTAGCCTGGTAACTTCAGGGGGCTACATACTTTACACGGCCTATAACCTAATCCCAGTGCTTCCCTGGCGGTAGAGACAAATTCTACATTTTCACGCTTGGGCTTTCTAGCAGGACAGGTAGGACGACAAAATATTCCCGTAGTCTTCACACAGGCAAAAAATAGCCCTTCAAAGGAGTTATCTTTGGCTACTAATACTTCATACATTTTATCTGCTGACAGTTCCATAGTCCGCATATACATTAGCTTTAGTCAAAGCTAGAGAACCCCTCTCTTTTCTTCAACCGATAACTTATCAGCTATTTTTAATCATGAAGTATGTTGTAGAATAAACTGAACCATTAGCATCCTGGCCATACTTATCTCCTCATATGACATTTCTTCCCATAATTCATTGTGGTTTTTCTGGAAGACATGATAAATAGCATAGGCTTGATAGTCTATTTCCTGAAGTGCTTTTTCAAAGACTTCTGTGTAGCGGTACAGACTCCTATCTGAGATAAGCAGCATAGGGGCAGTCAGATTTTTTAAGTAGGTGACGGGGGAAGCTTGCTTGAAGTCCTTTTCTGTTTCTCCAAATACATCCTTGACGTGGGTATCTGCCATTTCGCGGTTTCTAGCGGTTTTGGCATTGACAAAGGCGGAGTGGTAATCCACAATATCATAGGTACCTCCCACTGGAAGGATCCCTTTTATAAGGGAGGCATCTAGTCCTTCTGCTTTTAAGTAGCGCTGATCAGTAGCTAGTAGGGCAGCTAAGTGCGCCCCAGAGGAGTACCCACCTACGAATATATTATCAGCATCATAGCCATATGTCTTAGCCTCCCCCACTAACCATTTCACAGCAGCAGCTACATCCTGGATGTGGGCGGGGTGTTTAACTCCATGGGTTCGGGTTTTGATGGCGAAAGCCCCTTTGCTAAGTCTGTGGCCTATTGAGGCTACTGCGATTCCCTGCTCGGCTATCTTCTTAGCCAGATCCATTTCCTGATGTCTATTCAC
>JBCCLI010000657.1:0-1792 GCA_039026975.1 Bacteroidota bacterium
GACTACATGCTGCGTCTTATACACATTCACTACTTCCATAAAAGCGGCTAAGGCGTGATTCTCTGCCCCATGGGTAGCTGATAGTAAAAAGACTCTTTCCTTATCATGGAAAATACCGCCCAGTTCCATGTATTCCCTTTTACCTGCCAAGGCAGAAATAGCGAACCCGTTCCCCATAGCCTTCCCAAAAGTGCTCAGGTCAGGCTCGAAGTCGTAAAAGGTTTGTGCCCCTCCTATATCCCACCTGTAACCCGTTATCATCTCATCCAGAATAAAAAGAGCTCCATGCTCATGGCAAAGTGCTTTCAGCTCGTTAAGGTATCCAGGAGTGGCAGGCGTATATTTTTCTGCTTCCATAATCACACAGGCTATTTGCCCTGGATTATCAGCAAACATCTGCCTAGCACTATCAATACAGTCAAACGGAAAAGTGACTGTTAACTCTTTAATGACTTGCGGGATGCCTGTGTCTATAGGGGTGGACCCCATGAACCAGTCATCCTGAGAGAAAAATGGATGATCCCTACAAAGGGCAATTTTCTTTTTTCCTGTATAAGCCCTTGCCAGCTTAACAGCTGCGGTAGTAGCATCTGATCCATTTTTACAGAACTTAACCATATCTGCAAAAGGAACAGTATCCAGGAATACCTCCGCTGCTTCAAGCTCTATGGTAGCAGGACGGGTGTAGTTATTTCCCATATACATCTGCTTCGCAGCTGCATCTGCCACTGACTTGAATCCATGTCCTAGGCTCACTGCTCTTAAGCCTATGCCATATTCCATGAACTCATTGCCATCAGCATCCCACACCTTACATCCTTCACCCTTTACAATGTAGGGAGGCATGAACTGTGGGAACTGGTCATCTCCTTTAGCGTAGGTATGAGAACCACCAGGTATTAGAGCATGGAATTTGGCCTGCATAGCCAAGGACTTATCAAAATGTCTGTACATAGCCTATTGCTTAATTCCCCAAATTTGAAAGTAAGTTACACAGCCTATCCAATGAATGGAATATTTTTCACCTAAACGGTCTTAAGAAGACCTTTAGCTAACAAAATTCTCGCTACTTCCTCCAATAAACCTATAGGATAGCCAGATTTTTGAGAGATATGTAATAAATCGTTAGTGCCATCTGACTGATTCAGTAGCCACAGCATAGCCATTCTGGCGTCCTTCACATTGGAACTCCCGCCAGTGGCATCATACAGTCCCCTCTTCCCTAGCTGAGGTTCACACTTAGGTTGAAGATTTAGGTAAGTCTGGTTAGCTTCCAGCGCCATGATGACCTTTTTATATATCTGTAATGACTCTACTAGAGAATCATCAGATACAAAATCCAGGTTGTCTCCTGAGGTGTGATACTCCGGGAACTCACTATAAGGGGTCCTGGATAGATTCCCTACAGGTAGATTAAAACCCGGTGAGCAATACTGGCGTTCATCATATCCATAAGGGGAGAATCCCCTTACTTCATGGGCTACTCCTTCTGTAGTAAGTACATGTGGAACTATTAGGTCTATCTCTGCATCTCCTCTTCTACTCTTTTTGTAGGTAAATGCCCCCTGATCACCGAGTAAAGGTGCTACCAGGCCGTGCTTGATGTTGGAGGTTTTATCTTCATTTTTAGCTAGCCAGGTAATGGCTCCTATGGTACCAGGAATGAACACAAAGCGGTAGCTATATCTATTCTCTCTATTTCTCAGCCAGTTTGCAAGCATGCTACACACCAGCATCCCACTTAGGTTATCATTAGCTAAGGAAGGATGGCAGATATGGGTGGAAAACAGAA
>JBCCLI010000658.1:0-1788 GCA_039026975.1 Bacteroidota bacterium
CGAGTGGAGTAAAGCCACCAAGCAGAGGGGAGGGAGAAGAAAGCGATTATTCACAGTAACCCAAAGTGGGATTCATGCCCTCTCCCAAGTCAAGGATACCCGGATGAAGCTATGGGGTCAGATCCCAGGAATAGCTGGAAATGTATCATTCTCATGAAAGGAGAATCACATATTCCTAAGTGGGCGGAGAAATTTTTGTCCTGGTATTGCAGGCATGAAATTCTGGAAGAAATCCAGGGAGACCTGTATGAGCTCTTTGATAAAAGAGCGAAAAAGAAAAGCGTTCGCTTTGCCCGAAGAAGATTCATCTGGGATGTACTCAGAACGTTTCGGCTTTCTACTATCAAGCATGTTCAACTACCAAATAATCTTGCCATGTTATCCCACAACTTGAGATTTACATTTCGGAGATTTACCAGACAAAAGCTTAATACCTCCCTCCACTTGGTGGGCCTAACAATAGGGATTACTGTCTGTTTGTTGATAGGACTATTCATCAGACATGAGTTGACTTATGATACCTACCATGCTAAAGCTGATAGAATCTACCGAGTGAATCAGGTGTGGGAAGTTAATGAGGAGAAATACCTACACTATGGAGCACCCACGCCACTAGCAGGTGCTTTAAGAGAAGGACGACCTGAGATAGAGGCCATAGGGGTAGCTTTTCCACAGAATGAACGAATAGTAGAAATAAACCCACGCAATAAGTTCTTGCAGCCTAATATAGTATTGGCAGATACAGGTTTATTAGATGTTTTTGATTTTACCATTATTCAAGGAGATGCTAAAAGAACCCTTTCTGAGCCTAATCATGCTATTCTCACTAAGTCTACAGCAGAAAAATTCTTTGGCTTACAAGACCCCATAGGTAAGACCTTCACCTACCGAGAAGACAAAGTAATTACGGTAGGTGCCATTATGGAGGACCTTCCCACTAATACCCATTTACCAGCTTCCATCTTACTCACTTTTTCAAAGACTGAGGATTTCATCGTATCTAATCTTAATAACTGGGGACTGGTATATGGGGCTTCTACTTATGTAGTCTTAGGTAAAGGAGTAGATCCCACCAGCCTGCATGCACCTATCAGAGAATTATATGATACCCACTTAAATGATCCAGATGAGGATCCCGAAATAGGATATGCAGAGTTACAGGCATTGACAAATATCCATACAAATACAGAAGTAGCAGGAGGTGGTAAACTTGTCAAAGCTATTAGCCCAGGCGTACTGTGGTTTTTTGGAGGAATCAGCATTGGGGTATTGCTACTAGCCTGCTTCAACTTCATCAATCTTTCCACGACCCAAGCCATTACCAGAATTAAGGAAGTGGGGGTAAGAAAAGTCATAGGAGCTGGAAGGAGGCAATTAATCAATCAATTTCTACTGGAAGCATTTGTATTACTAGGGCTTTCTGCCTTGCTGGCTGTGCTCCTTACGCATTTGCTCTTACCGGAGGTTAACGGCCTAATTAAAAAAGATATAGCTATCTCCAGTATGTATCAGGCTGAATTCATTGGATTGACTATTTTGTGTCTGATCGCGATAGGTCTTTTCTCAGGCTGGTATCCTGCTTGGCTTACCGCAAAGATCCAACCTGCTACAGCCGTAAAGGCTAGTTACTCTTCTAGTGATAAAACTTCTAACTGGCTAAGAAAGGGACTAGTAGTGGCTCAATTCTCCTTATCAGCTGGCCTTCTACTGGCCATGATCATCATGTCTCGACAAATGAAGTACTTCCATGAGGCCAACCTGGGATTTGATAGGGAAAACATACTGTCA
>JBCCLI010000659.1:0-1761 GCA_039026975.1 Bacteroidota bacterium
GCCTTATTTGACGGTGCTGGATTTATCAATGGTACCAACTGGGAGAACGTATTGAGTGTACAGGGAAATAACAATCCCTCTGTAGCTCGTTCCATCTTTGCTGCTGGTTCACGTATTACGTCCTTCATGTCCTACAGAGCGGAGTATGGAAATAATTTTGCCACTACCTTTTCACTATTCTACACGGGTAGAGACGGTACACCATACACCTATATTTATGATGATCCTATCACTGATCTCTCTAATAACCTGGACATAAATGATATGATTTATGTACCAGCTAATCAGAGCGAAATAAATCTGGTAGATAATGGAACTGTTTCTGCTGCCAGACAGTGGGAAGCGCTGGACGCCTTTATTTCCAGTGATGACTACCTGAGTGAGAGAAGAGGTCAGTATGTAGAGCCTAATAAGATTCGTACCCCCTTTGAGCATATCCTGGACCTGAAGATCATTCAGGACTTTTATGTCATGCAGGGAGGGACCAGGCACAACCTTCAGCTTTCCCTGGATATCTTCAACTTCACTAACATGTTAAACAAAGATTGGGGGAGAAGATACTTTGTGGATGGAAACAGATTCCCATTAATAGAATCTACGCTGAATGATGGAGTGGCTGAGTTCACATTTGATCCGGATCTTACCATAGAAGATACTTATAGTATTGTACAGTCAGGAACCTACTCTGCTAGATGGAATGCCCAGTTTGGTGTTCGATATAGCTTCTAAACTTCCTGAAATAATCCTAAAACAGACTGCTGGAAACGGCAGTCTGCTTTTTTATCTCTCTAACCTAAGTGTAGAGCTTCCTACTGTCGAAGCCTCTTATTGATACCATTCTTATAATAGGAGAATAGATAGGATTTTTTAACGTCTATTTTGGTCAAGTCTATGCTTATTTCCAGGGTTACATAGCCTTCCACAGGACTCCATTTTGGCATTCGCCCTAATACGTTTTGTCCCGCCCATCCAACTCTACAAGCTACCCACAATCAGGGGCGTGCTGGCCTTCCGCTAGATGCTTATTTTTTTACCAAACCGGCAGTAATTCCCGGTTTAGGTTTTATCTACTTTACATGAGTTAATTTACTGATAATCCATTAATAGTGTTACGTCGCCTTCAGCCTGAGATACTTTTTCTCAAAGCAAAAAAAGTATCCAAAAATGCATTGTCCCTCCAATGCATCCCTACAAGCCTCCCACAACCCGTGGAGGAACGGCCTGCCCGCCTACATACATCATAATTTCGCCTCATTCAAGCTGGGCTTGTTAGAGGTAACTATTTGATTATGAATACTATACTAAACCATTTGCTAAACCGGGAATTGCTGTAACCAAATCTTGATAATAGATGAACATCTAATTATCAGTGAGTATTATGCAAATACTCTGGTTCTTTTCCACACTAAAAAACAGACCACCTCTTACGATAGCCTGTTTTTTTATCCTTTTTGCCCTGATTTACTTTCTTACTTCTTTCAATTTCTGCCTCTCAGTCGCGCTCATCCATTCACAGCGCGTCACCCCTACTTAATCTGTAATGGGCTGTAGGAATCATCAATAAGTATTCTCAAAAACCGCATTAATTTGTGTGTGTATCTTTATCTAATGAGGGTTACAGTACCTGCTCTGGTATAACTGAACCCTCCTATTTCAAGAACATCCAACTTATAGACATATACACCCTCAGGTACAGTAACACCTTTATATACACCATCCCAGCTGGGGTCCTCACTTGTCTCTTCATATATTAAATCTCCC
>JBCCLI010000660.1:0-1757 GCA_039026975.1 Bacteroidota bacterium
CCCTAACTGAACCTATGGGCCAAAGCGTAGGGAAGGTCATTCATGTAACCGACATCAATACCAATAAGTCAGAATATTCAACTGTATATTCCAGAAGTCCGGGAATCGTCATAAATCAACTCCAGAAGAAAAAGATGAAGGTACTCAAAGCGGAATCTTCAGGAATTCAATTTGAAATGCTTCGCTATGAGAGTTGGATCAAAGTATGCTTTGCACTGGAATAATTCTGTAATTCTCCGACAAGCACCTATCCATAAGATTTAGAAAGGCACTGAGATAGTATCTACTTTCTATTTCTGACCTCTCTTTAGACATGAGAATAATCATTCTTTCCTCATTCCTAATTGGTTTCCTTTTCTTATCAGGATGTGCTGAAAAGGTCCAAAAGGAAACGCCCTTTAATATCATCATGATCCTCACGGATGATCAAGGGTATGGTGATATAGCTTTTCATGGAAACCCATGGATACAAACGCCCAACCTGGATAAGCTGGCCACTGAAAGTATCAGGTTTACCAACTTCCATGTGGGGACCACCTGTGCTCCTACCCGAGCGGGCCTAATGTCAGGCATTCACTGCAACAGAACGGGTACCTGGCACACCATCATGGGTAGATCCTTTCTAAGTACACGCTTTAAGACCTTACCCACCTACCTGACAGAGGCTTCCTACCACACAGGCATCTTTGGGAAGTGGCACCTGGGAGATAATTACCCTTTCCGACCTCAGGATAGAGGATTTCAGGAAGTCCTCGTTCATGGAGGTGGCGGCGTAGGACAAACCCCGGACTATTGGGGGAATGATTATTTCGATGATACCTATTGGAGAAATGGAGAGGCAGAAACCTTCGAAGGCTACTGCACAGATGTATGGTTTGAGAAAGCCGTCTCCTATATAGATGATCAGGTAAATGCTGAGAATCCCTTTTTCTGCTACATCAGCACTAATGCGCCTCATGGACCTCATCACGTTCCCCAGTCCTACATAGATATGTATGCGGATAATGAGGAGGTCCCACATGCAGCGTTCTATGGACAAATCACGAACCTGGATGACAACATAGGCAAATTGATGAGCTACCTGGAAGAGAATAAACTTCTTGAAAATACCCTACTCCTTTTTCTCACAGACAATGGCACATCCCAAGGGGCCAGACTGGATAAGGATCAGCGAGTCATCAAAGGCTTTAATGCAGGTATGCGAGGAAAAAAGGTATCCCAGTATGAAGGGGGACATAGAGTGCCTTTATTTATAAGACTCCCTGCTTCCATCAAGGCAGCAAAAACAGAATTTGATGAATTAACCAGCTATACCGACATACTGCCTACTATACTGGATTTTCTACAGCTTTCGCCTAACAAAACCATAGACGGAACTAGTCTAAAAGAACTGATAGAAACGGGAGAACAGTCAGAACTGGAAAAGAGAATTCTCATTACAGATACCCAAAGAGAGGAATGGGTAGAGAAATGGAAGCGTACCAGTGTGATGCAAAATAAGTGGCGACTGGTAAATGATAAGGAACTGTATGATGTCAGCATGGATCCCGGCCAGACTGAAAATATTATTGAAGAATATCCTGAGAAAGCTGTAGAGTTATCCAATTTCTATGAATATTGGTGGGAGGATTTACAGGCAGATTTGGAATATGAGAATAGAATTGTGATAGGAAATGAGGCTGGAATGCCTGTCTTGCTAACTGCCCACGATTGGCATTCTGAGAGGATTCCTCCCTGGCATCAGAATATGATACGGA
>JBCCLI010000661.1:0-1716 GCA_039026975.1 Bacteroidota bacterium
AGTATGAGGGGCTGAAGGAGAAAACCATTGTCCAACTGACAGAAAGAACAATAGGGAAAGTATGCTGGCTAATTTCATCACAGTTTCTTTGAAGAGTCTTTATATATAGAGGGGAATAGACCCTATTTTTCACACTACTGGGAGATTCTTTTCTGTTTATGGTCAGAAAAGCCATTAGGTCTACATAAGAAATTAGCTCACCCTCAATATCTCATGGCTACTGACCCAAAGGTCAGCCCACCTCCAGACCCAATAAAGTATAATACATCCCCTCTATGAACTTTCCCCTGTTGTATGGCATCATCAAAGGCTATAGGAATACTAGCTGAGGCCGTATATCCGAATCTTTCCATGGTAGTATGTGCTTTACGCATATCCAGCTTAAGGTTTTCCATGGTTTTTCTTATGCTCTTGATGTTTAGTTGGGTAAGAAAATAGTGGCCTACTTCCTCTATGGGTACACCTATTTCCTTAGAGAGATTGCGGGCCATTTTAGTCCACATTTGAGGATTTAGCTCTGGAGGAAATCTATAGTGTAACTTTAAGAGATGCTCTTTTCTGCTAAGGTTTTCCGCTGTAATGGGGTTTCTGGTTCCTCCCGCGTATATTCCCAGGCCGTCATGATACTGCCCAAAGGTAATGAGTTCACTGGCCAGGTGGCCACTTTGCGTATCTTTCTCAGCCTTCAGAATGACAGCACCTGCACCATCAGCAAATAGGGTAGCCGTTTTTTTATCATACTTGTCCAGGTATTTGCTAAATGCACTAGCTCCTATAATCAGAATATACTCGTACCTGGGATCTGTTTTGATGAATTTTGCCCCTACATCCAGGGCAGTAGTGAAACCTGCACAGGCGCTGTTCAGGTCAAAGGTGCCTGCCCATCCTGCCTGCAGCCTAAACTGTACTACAGAGGCAGTAGAAGGGGATAAATATTCTGGGGTATCGGTAGCTACAATTATCAGGTTTAGCTGTTGGGGTTTTAGCCCTGCCCGTTCCATGGCTATCTCTGCTGCATGCACACACATATCCGCTGTGGACTCATTAGGAGCACACCACCTTCTTTCATAGATCTGGAGGTTAGCCCTAAGCCAACTATCTACATCCTCACCTAGAAGGGAATTGAAATAGCTATTGGGAATGACCCGCTCAGGAACATATGCTCCCGTTGATACGATAATTGCATTACGCATGTATAAAATCCTTACACACTTATCCAACCTAATTTACATAAGCTCGGATTAATATGTGCAGGAAATCATACAGGAAATACAGATTTTTTTTATTGAAAGGCCCTTTTTTCGGCCCAATGGGAGATAATATGAAGGAAAGACTAGCAAAAGACCTATCCCTGGCTCTCTTATTCCTAACCCTTTCTTCCAGCCATATTTGGAAACGCTAGTAGAGGGGATCATCCTTCCCTGCCATGGCTGCCTGCCAACTTTGCCCAAAGTTAATAGCCTCTAATACTGCCATAGACAGGCGATTTTCCAGCTCCCCAAATTTGGCCTGATAATCACCAATGCTGCATTGGATCACCTCAAGGGCTTCCTCTTTTCCATAGGTATGCGTGATTTCACAACGTTTTTGAGATTCTCCAGGCATCTCTTTATAAGTCAGAAAGTAGTGCTTCAAGCGAGAAACAATAGAAGAAGGTACTTCCTGTATGTCAGTCCACTCCTGGTATACCTCATCTCCCTGTAAAACGGCAATGAT
>JBCCLI010000662.1:0-1704 GCA_039026975.1 Bacteroidota bacterium
GCTAGCAGGAAGAGGATCTTTGTGGATGGAAACGCTTATTGATGAGCTTGATCTTTTGGAAAAACGCCCATTCGCTAATCCTTTTCTTACCAGCCGGGAAGAGGAGATTCGTCGGATGATTACCTAAAACACCTTCAAAACTGTGATTATTTACAAAGTAGATGATACGGTAATCAAGGTTGCAGGGAGTTATGATAGTTGAAGTGATTGGAAAAATTAACGGATTACTCATAGTTAAATATCCATCCTTACTGTAGTCTTTTCCCATCTATGGAGCCGCTGGGAAGCCATCCTCGAAATAGACCTCTACTCAATAGATAATCATGATTCACTTTAAGTATTAAGTGTGGGCCCATTAAATCATAGTCCCAATGGGAAAGAAAGAAACATAGAGATAAGCTATTTGAACGTAGAGTTTGTGGCTAAACTTTGCTGCTCATCTGATGTCGCCATATATGAGAAAAAGATGGGTAGAGAAAGATTGAATTTCAGATAAAATAGTTGGATCAAGTGTAGTATACCCCCTCACACCTTATGTTAATCTAAAGTGGGGAGGCCACTTTGCCTTAGAGGCAGATATTCTTTACTTTAACAGAAAAGGATGTCCTCTCCCCACCTAGCCTTAGTCGGACTTATCTTCTTGCTAGTAGGGCCTTATCTTCCATCCCAGGCCCAGGAAGCAGATTCTACTGAAAAAGAGAATACTGATATCAAGCGGCGGTATGTAGAGAACTTCAACGCCTTGATGAATACCTTTGATGAATCTTACGAGGGGCTGAAAGGGAGTCCTATGGTTTCTCCTACCTTTGTCAAGGGGGTGGTAGTAACTAATAGAAATGCGAGGAAGGCATTTGAGCAGCTTAACTATGAGGCTTTCCAGAATGAAGTGGTTAGCTTGAATGAAAAGGGGAATGTAGAATTTCTTCCTAAAAAACTGATGAGCACTTTCTGTTTATATAATTTTGGTGGGCAGGATAGTGTGCTTTTTAAGAAATTCAGGAGCCAGGAAGATCAGCATGTGTTTTTTGGGCAGGTACTATATTCAGGAGAATCCATCTACATCAAGAAATATGAAAAGTATATACAGGAAGCTGATTATCAAGGACTTTATAGTGCTGATATCCCCTATGACGAGTTTAAAGATAGAATTAAGTATTTCTCAGTAGGTAAAACGGGGAAGATGACCCCTTTTAAGGCCTCCAAAAAAGGATTAGAGAAGCTATTTCCCGAGAAAAAGTCCCAAATTAAAGCCTACTGGAGGAAGCACTACCCCAATTTAAAATCAGATATAGCCCTTACCCGCGCTTTGGAGATATTGGTTGGTGAATAGGAGAATTGTAGGTAAGCTTAGGTTTACCATTCCTCAATGAAACTTACCCAGGGCAGCTAAGGTATTTAGGCCTAGTCCGAAAAAATTAATCAAAACAGCTGAAAGTCCACTAGCAAGCGAATTATACAGTTCTGGTGATGAAGATAGGAGAATGATATGTTTAATGATACCTCCATACCCAAAGACCAAAACTGCCAACCCCATGAGGATTCTATACAATGTTACTTTCTTCTTTTTCCCAGAAATTAAAAAAAGACCATAGATCAACATAACCATGATTCCCACTAGTGGATCAGTAGGGGTTAAGCCCTGGCCTCCATTAGCACCCACCCACATGCTTACAAGATTAAATAGTACGCCTAGCAAACAGTAGA
>JBCCLI010000663.1:0-1697 GCA_039026975.1 Bacteroidota bacterium
GAAATCCCCGAATACATACAGGAGCTAATAGACAGGAACGGTGGATTTGAAGGAAATACTAATGACATTACAGAATACACTTCTGAAGTGCAGGGAGCTATTCTCTATTCAGGTTCTATCCTGAGAACTTCCTGGATGGACGCTGACGACCCACCTTATGTGGCTTTCCATGAAGAATTTGACCCCATAGTTCCCTGTGGGTATGAGTCCTCAGCAGTGGTAGACTTCCCGGCCTTTGCTTATGGGGCCTGTGCGATGCAGGAAAGAGCAGAAGAGGTAGGACTGAGGCAGACTACCACCATTTTTCAGGGAGATTCTTCCCATGTAGGCTATTTCTCCGGTTTCAACCAGACAGCAGTAGTTTTCAGCTCCTTTGCCTTCCTGGAAGACCTATACTGTAATCAAGTGAATACGGTTTCCCTAGACCCTTCTTTGACAGCTTCTCTTACATTGTATCCTAATCCGGCATCTGACAGAATGATTATTTCCTCTGACGACATTCAGGGTAGAGGAGAAATGGAGATCTTTGACCTGGAAGGACGCAGCCTATTCAAGGAGAATGTCCAAACCAATACTGAAATCCACTTACCTAAAATGGCAACAGGCATTTATCAGGTAGTTTTCACTACCCAAGAGGGTAGGAGAGCAGTGAAGAAATTACTGATTCAGTAAGCTAACCTAAGAGAATATAAACGGAGATAGCCTGAGTTCATATTCAGGCTATCTCTGTTTTACTTTTATGTGTATCTTCTCTTTCGATTAGAAATTCTCCATATAAATCCCTCATAAAGCATGTATTTTAAAGAAGAACACAAACTATTCAGGCAAACGCTTAGCGCTTTTCTAAGGAAAGAAGTCATCCCCAACTTAGATGAATGGGAAAGAACGGGAGAAATCCCCAAGGAAATTTTCCAAAAGTTTGGAGAGATGGGCTACCTAGGCCTGTCCGTACCTGAGGAATACGGCGGAATGGATGCAGATATATGGTACTTCGTGGTGTTGCAGGAAGAATTGAATAAGATTAATTCTGGTGGATTCTGTGCTGCCATAGGCTCTCACTTTATGTTAGCCTTGACCCACATAGAAGCAGAAGGAAGTGAAGTGCAGAAGGAGAAATACCTGGTTCCAGGCGTGAAAGGGGAAAAAATAGGCTGTTTAGCCATTACAGAACCTTTTGGAGGATCAGATGTCCAAGCTCTACGTACTACAGCCATTAGAGAAGGAGATGAGTACGTAATCAATGGTTCCAAAACCTTCATTACTAATGGGGTCAATAGTGACTTCATCATTGCGGCTGTCAAGACAGATCCTGATGAAAAAGCTAAAGGAATCAGCATGATCATTATTGACAGGGATACGCCAGGAGTAAGTGCTACCAAATTAGATAAACTAGGTTGGCATGCCTCAGATACTGGAGAAATCGCCTTTGATGAGGTCCGCGTCCCGGTAACTAACCTCCTGGGAGAGGAAAACAGAGGCTTCTTTTATATCATGCAGCACTTTGTATCAGAACGCTTGGCTATGGCTTTGGGTGGGGTAGCCTCCTCTGAGTACGCCCTACAGCTAACGCTCCAGTATATGAGTGAGCGAGAGGCCTTTGGGAGAACCATCAACAGGTTTCAGGTGCTCCGCCACAGAATAGCCCAGCTAGCCGCTGAAGTGGAAGCCAACAAAGCCTTCGTTCATCAACTCTTCTA
>JBCCLI010000664.1:0-1653 GCA_039026975.1 Bacteroidota bacterium
CGGAGCCGCTAACTATACTGATTGGGATTTCTGAGCTTGTGATGTGTGTATGGGTATTGAGTAGATGGAAACACAGGCTAAGTGCCATAATGCAGATGGTATTGGTAGCTATCATGAATGTATTGGAGTTCTTTCTGGTTCCTGATTTACTACTATGGGGTAGAATGAATACAGTTTTTGCCCTTATGTTCATTCTCCTTCTGTACTATCATGAGTTTGTGCTTGGGAATAAAATCCGTAAAACTGTGGAGATATGAAGTTTCTTAAAAATCATCCCTTTGCAGTAGAAGCCTATTTTAAGCGAACCCTGGTTCTCACCTTCGCTATTCCTAAAGAACAGCTACAAGATAGGATTCCTCCCTGCCTGCAGCTGGATACGTTTCAGGATACATGGGCCTTTATAGCAGTAGCTATGGTACAGACTGAAGCCCTCAGACCCAAAGGATTTCCCAAGTGGATGGGAAATGATTTCTTCCTCATTGGATACCGGATCTTTGTCAGGTTTACTACCCAGGAAGGAAAAAGACTTAGAGGGCTTTACATCCTCAAGTCAGAGACCAATAAAAAGAGAATGGAAGTATTGGGAAATATCTTTACCCATTACCAATATACCACTACGGACATACAGCAGTCAGAAAACACCATCAAATCTATCCAATCAGGTTTCAACATCAGGACGGATGAAACAGATAGTGTTATAAATCTTCCTGAAGGCTCGCCTTTTAAGGATTGGAAAGAAGCAAGGAGATTTGCGGGTCCCCTACCCCATACCTTTAGCTGGCTGAAGGAGCGTAATCAGGTACTTATCATTAGGGGAATCCGCCAAAACTGGAAGCCTCAACCCGTTAAGATCTCTGAATATCAAATCAGCTTTCTTGAGCAGTTGAATCTACCAGATATTCAGCTCGCAAGCGCTTTTGACATACGTAACATCCCTTACCATTGGGAAAAAGGAAAACTAGCAGTATGGAAACCAACAGACAGCCCTTTATAGGAGTGATCAACATCATTCGGTTTAACTGGCACTTCTACCTTGTAGCTTTAGTTGGATTGGGAATTGTATCCTTCCTTCTCCCCTTTCTGTCAGAACCTCTCTATACTATCGCCAAATGGGGTTCTATACTAGGAGTGGTAAGTCTCCTAATCACCATACTGGTTTCCTGGTATGTGTATGATGTATCTGATCTGTATCAGCTTAACTTTCTGAAAGGAAGGAATCCATCACATATCCTGAATATTCATGCAGGTTTTGATGAGATAAGTCCTAAACTCAAAGAGTACTTTCCAGGCAGCCAATTGGCCATAGGTGATTTCTACGACCCAGAATTACACACAGAAGTATCTATCAAACGAGCCAGAAAGGCTTATCCTCCTTCAGCTGACACCATCAAAGTGAAGACTAATTCCTTACCCTTTGCTGACAACAGTTATGATATCATAGTGGCTTTCCTGTCTGCTCACGAAATCCGTGATGAGGCTGAGCGGATTTCATTCTTTCGGGAACTAAAGCGGGTTAGTACTTCAGAGGGCCAAATAATGGTAACAGAGCACCTTCGAGATCTGCCTAATTTCCTAGCCTATAATATGGGATTCTTCCACTTCCACGCTAAATCGGTTTGGGAGGATACCTTCGAACAAGCAGGGTTTAGGCTA
>JBCCLI010000665.1:0-1630 GCA_039026975.1 Bacteroidota bacterium
TAAAAATGGACCGGCTGCTTTAGCTGCCGTACGCTTCAAAGGGCGGATAAATCCACCCCTGCAGTGGGTCGTTTATTTTTTAAAATTCAATAAATTGTGGGTAACAAGGCACTACTAAATATTAACTCCATTTGATTGGAAGAACCCACTTTTACCCTTTTGGCCCAAACTGCCATAACATTGGCTTAAAGGGTCAAGCGATTAAGAGCCCTTTCCCCCACCTTTACTTCTGTCAAACAAACAGAAGTAAGATGAAAAATATACATATCCATCTTTTCACATTCGGTCTTCTTCTCTCCCTCTATTGCTTACTCAGTGCTTTTACAGTTGCTGAATTTCCAGGATATAGAGCTGAAAATCTAACTGAGGTAGATCTGACACAACAGGCATACGAGGCCCTGAAGAGTAAATGTAACGTCTGCCATAAAAAGCAAAATCCCTTCAAGGTATTCTCCCTGAATAACATGGATAAACACGCGCAGAAAATCCATCATCAGGTATTTGTCCTCAAGAGAATGCCTAAGGGAGATGACATACAGCTCACGGAAGAAGAATACCAAATCTTGGAAAAATGGCTGGACCATGTTGTGAACAAATAATTCATAGGTAAAAATCAGGGAGAAACACCCTAAAACTCAAAACATAAACTCATCATGGAAATCTCAATCAAATCTGTAACCCTGTTTTTCGCAGTAGTACTGACAGGTCTTTCCGCAGGGCTTTTCTACGCCTGGATGGTCTCGGTCATCCCGGGAACCCGCAAGTTGATAGATCGGCCCTACTTAAAAAGTATGCAGTCTATTAACCGTGAGATTCTGAATCCGGCCTTCTTCCTGATATTTTTTGGAAGCCCTGTGATGCTAGGGATAAGCACCATCCAGCACTGGGGAGTAGGTCAGGTATATTGGCTTCTCCTAGCGGCTACCGTAGTCTATCTACTGGGGACTCTTGGTGTTACCATTTTGGGAAACGTACCCCTGAACAATGCCTTGGATAGCTTAGACTTAGCTAGCCTACAAGAAGATAACCTCCAGGAATTCAGGAAGATGTATGAGGGAAAGTGGAACCGATTTCACTTTATCAGAACGGTCTTCTCTGTAGTCTCATTCACGCTTTCTCTCATGGGTGTTTTTACTCAATTCAAGTCTGTATTACCCATCTAAATCTCTAATAAAATTTATACTATGAACAACCAAACCAATTATCTCATCATCGGTGGGACAGGAAAAACCGGCCGTAAAGTAGTCCGCGGACTTCAGCAAGCAGGAAAATCTGTCAGAGTAGGAAGTAGAAGTGCAAGCCCCGCATTCGAGTGGGAGGATACATCTACCTGGCCTGCTGCCCTGAAAGGAATAGATAGAATGTATGTAACCTACTATCCTGATCTAGCAGTGCCTGGTGCGTATGAAGCTATTTCTGGCCTGATGGAAGAAGCCAAAAAAGCAGGAGTAGAAAAAGTAGCGCTTCTATCTGGAAAAGGAGAAACAGAAGCAGAGCGCTGTGAACAGGTAGTAGCAACCTCAGGGATGAACTATACCCTTGTACGCGCCTCATGGTTCAGTCAAAACTTTAGTGAGAGTTTCTTCCTGGAGCCCGTCTTAGCAGGTCATGTGGCCCTGCCCATGGCAGA
>JBCCLI010000666.1:0-1523 GCA_039026975.1 Bacteroidota bacterium
CAGGCCTTTCCCAACCGGATCCTCATCTCCAAAAATGATTTTGGCAGAGGATTCACAAAGCATCATAGAATTAGGCTCATCGAATCCATCTTTCTCTCCATAAACCATCTCAAAGGTGAATACATCAAAAACCGTAGAGTCCACAATGAAGCCTTTCTCAATAATAAAAAACTCATCTCCTTTCTCAAGTCGTACATCAAAGTTATTCACGAACCGGACATATTCCTCTACCTCAGGGAAGTCTTTCTTAAGCTGAGGACCTAAGGGCGGCTGGGTGGAAGACCAGCGGAAGTTGTCATCTGGTTCTGTGATATCAGATCCTATACGGTAAATTCTATCTCCCTTTACATGATGTTTATCAAAACGTGTTTCTTCCGTGACATAAAGAAGGATGAATAGGGTACAGGCTATTCCTAAGGTAAGTCCCAGTATGTTCAGGACAGCATAGCCGGGTTGACGGGTGATATTCCGTAAAGAGATGGTAAAAAAGCTTTTAATCATGTTGGATGGTCTTTGGTGGATTCAGGCAAATTGAATTAGAGGATTCTCTCTCCAAACTCAAAACTTTATCGACCAAGTGGGTGATTCTTTATCCGAGTAGTCTCGAAATTATCATTCAGGAACCTGTCCTTTAAAAACTTAGCTTTTCTCACGGGAATACATTTCTGTGGGGTGGTTGGGCACCTACGGAGCCCTGCTTGATGGCGCCCTGGCAGGCTAATTAGATTTGATTCCTACGGAGCCGAAATGGTAAATCGAAAGAATCCGATTTACAGGTAGGAAAAACCATTTTCTGATCAAAATACTCCTTAGTCACCATTCAGAAGACAACTTAAACTTAGTTTTAACCTTCGGCTTAATCTTATCAAGTCATTCAGCCATTCTTTCATCCTATGCTCAACATTCTCTCACATCTTCTTAATCAGATACACCCCCACCAGGATCAACAGCAGACTCAAGAAATGGTATATGCCCAGGTATTCTCCATCCACAAAGCCCCAGATAAGGGCTACAATGGGCATGAGATAGGCTACTGCCGAGCCAAAGACGGCACTGGTCTCTTGAATCAGCTTATAGAAGAGAATGAGGGCCAGCATGGTACTCATAAAGGATAATAGGGTAAGGTATCCAAAAGCGATCAATCCTTCTTCTGTTTGGATAATAGTTGGGATTTCACTTAGAAGGATATATCCTATCAAGGGAACAGTGCACAGGAAGAAGGAAATAGCTGTCAGCTTAATACTATTCACGTGCTGGAAGTGCTTTTTCACATAGTTCATGTTAAAGGCATAAGAGAAGGTAGCTATGATGATAAAGCCGGCATACCAATGATTACTACTTGCTTGCTGATCTTCTCCTAGTAATATCAGTAGTAGGACTCCGATAAATCCTACTGCTATTCCGAGAATTTGTGCTTTACTGACCTTAATCTGGAAGAAGAAAAAGCCTATCAGCATAGTGAAAATAGGTGCTATAGAATTAACGATCCCTGCCACACTACTAGAAACCTGGGTTTGGGCTAA
>JBCCLI010000667.1:0-1520 GCA_039026975.1 Bacteroidota bacterium
ACCATAGGAAGGGATGATCAGATTATTTATGTGTACGACCAAAACCTCTCAGCTATCAAACTGTATGACTTATATGGAAACTACCTGTCTAAGCATGCTCTCTTGGAGCATAAAGCATGGGAAGAGGTAGCAAGAATAAATGAGGCTTGGCTTTGGTGGGGAAAAGAGGGAATCTGGGTAGAGACAGAACGATTTGGGAAAACTGCCATTCTTCAAGTGGATACTTCCCTCAGGGACATTAGGGATATCTATCTCTTCAAAAACAAACTTTACGTAATCAGCAAAAATCAAGTACATTTGCAGGATATTTCAGCTTCAAAAGAGGAATAACCTACTTTAGGTTGAAAGTATACGAATATTAAAGCTACTGGAACATGGACAACCTGCTGGAGAAATTGACCCATATAGAACACCGCTTTGAGGCAGTAAAGCAGGAAATTATTGATCCTGAAGTAATGCAGGACATGAAGCGTTACGCTTCCCTTAATAAGGAATACAAGGAGTTAGATAGACTCGTCTCAAAAATTCAGGAGTATAAGAATGTTCTCTCCAATATAGACACTAATAAAGAGATTATTCAGACAGAGGAAGATGAAGAGTTCAAGGAAATGGCCAAAGAAGAGCTAGATGGCCTATCTAAGAAGCAGGAAGAGCTGGAGGCTGAGATCAAGATACTGCTTATTCCTAAAGACCCGGATGATAGTAAAAATGCTATGCTGGAAATACGTGCGGGTACCGGCGGAGATGAAGCGGCTCTATTTGCAGGGGATCTGTATAAAATGTACCAGAAATTTTGTGAGAAACGTGGCCTTAAGCTGGAAATCAACTCCTTAACAGATGGAAGTGCTGGTGGATTTAAAGAAATCATAGCTACTATAAGTGGAGATGATGCGTATGGGATCATGAAATTTGAGTCAGGCGTTCACCGTGTACAGCGGGTTCCTTCTACAGAATCTCAGGGACGTATACACACTTCTGCAGCTACGGTAGCCATCATGCCGGAAGCAGAAGAATTTGACATAGAAATCAACCCTAATGACGTCAAGGATGAAACTTTCTGTGCCTCTGGTCCGGGAGGACAGTCCGTCAATACTACTTACTCTGCCGTTAGGCTAACCCATATTCCCACAGGCGTAGTAGTCTCCATGCAGGACGAGAAATCCCAGATAAAGAATAGGGAGAAAGCCTATAGAATCCTTAGATCCAGGATTTATGATATGGAAATGTCTAAACGTAAGAAAGAAGAAGCTGCCCTCAGAAAATCTCTGGTATCTACAGGAGATAGATCTGCTAAAATCAGAACCTATAATTACCCCCAAGGTAGGGTAACAGATCACAGAATCAACCTCAGTGTACAGAACCTAAATGGGATCATGGGGGGAGAATTAGAGTTGATTGTGGAGCCGCTGAGAATTGCAGAGAATGCAGAAAGACTAAAAGAAGGGAGTAGCTAAGCTTCCAGCTAATCCCTGACAAATTGTATGGTGAGGTATTCTTCTTCAGCCAGAAAATCTGTAAAG
>JBCCLI010000668.1:0-1436 GCA_039026975.1 Bacteroidota bacterium
CCCTCATTAGTGATAAAAGTAAACCTTGAAAAATAATCATCTTGTATTAACTCAGGCTCTTCATCAGTTTTCTGAAGATCTTGAACATATACTTTTCCTCCACTTGTATTCTGCGCAGCATAGATGATTAAGTAGCGCTCATCTTCGGATTTCTCGGCACCTATATATCTGTTGGGTTGGGCTTCTCCTCCGAAGATTAATTGGTCCTCACTTTGGGGAGTCCCTAATTTATGGAATAGCAGCTTATGATATTGGGTCTTTCCGGACAGCTGGCTTCCCTCCTTAGGCTTGTCATAACTACTGTAGTAGTATCCCTCACTTCCTACCCAGAGAGGAGGAGCACTAAATTTTACGTTGATGAGGGTATCCTCAATTTCTTTTCTGGTATCAGTTTCTATGGTGATGATTTTACGCCAGTCTGCGCCACCTTCACTAATCATGTAAGTGGCCAAGTCTCCCTTCTTGTTGAAGGATAATCCAGCTAGGGCGGTGGTACCATCTTCAGAGAAAGTATTGGGGTCAAGGAAAACCTCAGCCTGGGAATTATCGGCTCCAATCTTCTTGCGGTACTGGACAGAATGATTCTGGAGACCGTCATTTTTAGAAAAATATTCGTATTCCCCTTCTTTGGAAGGTGGAGTATACTTTTCATAGTCCATGAGATTTTCCAACCTGGCTTTGAGATCATCTCTAAAATCTATCTCCTCTAAAAATCCGAAGGTTACCTCATTTTGTGCCTTTACCCATGTGGCGGTTTCTTCTGATCTGTCGTCCTCCAACCACTGATAGGGATCTTCTACCTTAGTTTCATGATAGACATCTACATGCTCAATCTTGGGCGTTTCAGGATAAGTTAGCTCAGGAAGCGTCTTTTCTATCTGGGTTTTACATCCCAGGTAGGAGACAGTAAGAATTAATGAAATTCGAATAAACGGTTTCATGGTGTTGCAGTTGGTAATTGGAACTATGAAAAGCAAGTATTAGAAAAATGTAATGAGAATATGTTTAGGATTCAGATAGTTGCTGCCAGAAAATAAATAAGAGACAATCTTCCTCTAAAACAGGGAAATATGCTTTATAGTTCGAAATAAAATCTGAAAATTTTCTGAAGGACACATAAGCTATTAAGGAGTATGTGCAAGCCATGCAGGGTAGAATAGATTCAGCTTACTTCTGGCGATAATTCTTTTATCAGGTATAGCACCAAGTCATCATGTATGACTACTTTGTCCAGGTAATTCAGAGGTTTCCCATCTTTTGTAAGGCCATTACCATCAGGGATATAGCCTCTTTTGACGTACAAGATTTGGGCAGGCCCATAGTCTGGCGTAATCCCAAATCCGATCCCGGAGAACCTGGAAACAGCCCGTATCCTTCTTTCTGCCTCATCCATTAACAGACTCCCAATTCCTTGTCTTTGGTACTTCTTTAGGACG
>JBCCLI010000669.1:0-1336 GCA_039026975.1 Bacteroidota bacterium
CCCATATCTGCGATACTGCCTCCTCCGAAGTCATACCATCCACGGAATACATTGTGCGTATAGTGGGGATGATAGGGCCTATCTTTTTCAGGTCCAAGCCAAAGTTCCCAGTTAAAGTCTTCAGGAATAGGCATAGTCCCTTCTGGTTTACCCATGTATTGAGGCCAAACTGGGCGGAAGCTCCAGTTGTGGATTTCCTGAAGTTCTCCGATCACCCCATCATTTATCCATTGCTTAATGAGTTTGTAAGTAGGCTTATCTTCCCAGGCCATCAGGTGGGTTCTCACATCATAGGAAGTAGCTCCCGCTATGACCTTTCTGCCTTCTATTAACCTATTTGAAATGGGCTTATGAGTAATGACATGAATACCTTTTTTCATAGCCTCCAGGGCCATCCATCCGTGATGGTGGTCAGGGGTCATGATCTTGATGGCATCTATATCTACTTCTCTATCTAATAACTCCCGGAAATCTTCATAGGAGGTTACCCCTTTAGCACTTCCTTTCTTGAGGTTTTTGGCGTAGTAGTCAGAAACGTAATTATGGGCTATGTCTCTTCCTCCCGGTATTCCCTTGATAGAGCTACCCCAGTTGGAATCACCTAGCGTCTGGCGCATATTACTGAGCAAACCCTGAGGGGACCAGTCCAGGTAATCAGTGCTGAATTTGTTGACATCACAAACAGAGACTACCTGTACCTCCTTGTTTTGCAGCATGTCTCTCATTTCTCTGAGCCCCTGTGTACCACAGCCAATATTGGCTACAGTAATTCTGTCTGATGGAGGGGTGTACCCTCTTCCCAGGACACTTCTGGGAACTATGGTGAAAGCAGCAGTAGATTTCGCTACTGTTCCCATAAATTTTCGGCGGTTTAGGGAATTCTTGGTATTCATAAGCAACGGTAGTAATGGTCTTTCTTTAGTAGAGACCCTAAGTCCCAAATGAAACTATCTCTGTCTTTACCATACTAATAAAAAGAAGCTGTTAGCCTTGAATCAACTAATGAGGATTGTTATGATTCAGATGCTAACTTGACCGGATATAACCTGATATGAAATTGAAGAAATTACTATTTGATACTACCTCTGAGCATAAGGCCAGCCTGGGCCTCCTGGTTTTACGCATAACTTTTGGCTTGACTATGGCCTTTTCTCACGGCTATCCCAAGATGATGAAGTACAGCACTATAAGCGATAAGTTTTATGATCCCTTTGGGATAGGAAGTGCTGCCAGCTTGATTTTGGTAATTTTTGCTGAAGTGTTCTGCTCTATTCTATTAGCATTGGGGCTCTTTACCAGAGGGGTGCTCATCCCATTGCTGATTTGTATGCTGGTA
>JBCCLI010000670.1:0-1105 GCA_039026975.1 Bacteroidota bacterium
CTATCTGCCCGAAGGAAAACAGACCATAGAGGATAAAAGAAAGGAATACTGAGATACGCAGCGGAAGATTCATATAGAATTTCTTGTGTTATGCTATTTCGCTTACGACAACTAGCCTTAAACCGTTATCTGTGCTGAAAGAGACGTGAGCAAGGAGGTAAATAAAGCTTTCCCATCCATATTCCCCAGAAGGGGATCAGTAGCTCTTTCAGGATGTGGCATCATCCCCAGTACATTCCTGCCCACATTACAAATACCTGCAATATTATGTAAACTTCCGTTAGGATTAGCCTTCTGGCTGACATTCCCCTCTTCATCACAATACTGAAATAATATCCTATCCTCATCCTGCAACTGCTTTAGTACATCTGCTGAGCAGTAATAGTTCCCTTCAGCATGTGCTATGGGAATTTTATAGGCTTGATCTGTCAGATGAGCGGTGATGACCGTATTTTTAGAGATAGCTCTTATGTGAACGTTTTTACATATAAAGTTGGTGCTTACATTATGTAATAAGGCACCCTCTAATAAGTGAGCTTCTGTTAGCATTTGGAAGCCATTACAAACCCCCAATACATATCCTCCTGATTTAGCATGCTTGATTACTTCTTTCATTATGGGAGAAAACCTGGCAATGGCTCCGGATCTGAGGTAGTCTCCATAGGAGAATCCACCCGGTAGGCAGATTACGTCGCACCCCTGTAGGTCATGATCTTTATGCCAAAGGGCCACTACCTCCTGGCCCAAATTATGTTCCAGGCTGATCATCAAATCTCTATCACAATTGCTTCCTGGAAAGGTGATGACTCCAAACTTCATATGCTTCTATTTAAGCGTGCCAATTAAGGGTTTTTTTCTCACATTCAAGGCTTCTTTGGCATCTTGTGTAAAGTAGATACGGTAGTTTTCCACCCGTTCTTCCTTATACTGATCAAATAAGGCAGGATAACGCTGCTGAAGCTGTGGAAAATAATCTGTTGTATCTATGATAAAATCTGGCATTTGCGCCTCGAAGGATTGAAATACCCTTAAATCATTTTCTTCTTTAGAGAGCAAGTCTACTTTTGTTTCGTGCTTCCAAACGGCATACTTATAGTAAAATACC